>DHVH01000025.1 GCA_002412555.1 Marinilabiliaceae bacterium UBA5213
CCTGACTTACCGTGCAAAACCATGAACGCCGCAATTAATAAAGCTAGTAACGGCGATGTTATCAAAATAACCGATGAAACTTTTTTTAACGGCGATAGGTGGGAAAGTCAAGTTGTGTTAATTAACAAAAATATCAAGCTATCGGGGGGTTGGAATGCAACCTTCACCAACCAGGATGGATATACAACGGTCGATGGTGCTAATGCGAAAAGAGGAATAACAATCAGCAGCGGGGTTTCAACTTCTATTAATTACTTTATGGTGATAAATGGAAAGGCTTACGGAGGCGGGGGTATATCAAACCAAGGTAGTGCCACCCTGAACAATCTCATAATCCATAATAATGAATCTCTGACTACGTATGGGGGAGGTGGTATCTCAAACAATGGCACAATAACCATCAATAATAGCTTTATCTATAATAACAAGGCAGCATATGACGGTGGAGGTATTTATGCAGATAGTGATTCTGTTACATATATTAATCAGAGTGCAATTTATTCCAATGATGCTAAAACAGGTGGCGGGGTTAATGTTAATGGCTATAACAATCAACTCATTATCCATAACTCAACAATTGCCCATAATGTTGCTGACAAAGGTGGTGGCTTGGCCCTTGGCTCGAACACTACTCTATACAATGTAACAATCGCAAACAATCACGCTGAGAGTGAGGGGGGAGGCATTTATACTGCGTATTATGGTAGCTTCACCATATTCAATAGCATTTTTTCTAACAATACAACCAACCTCGGCTTTGATAATTGCGGAGGTTGGGGGCAAAATTACTTTGACGGTTACTCCATAGATTATCCTGCTTCTTGTAGTTACATCGGATGGAATGAACCCAGAGGAATAGATCCGAAACTGGGTGAGTTTTTTGCACCTCTTGGGTATTATCCGCTTCTGGCAGATAGTCTTGCTATTGACACTGGTAATTTATCGACATGCTCAGAAGTAGACCAGCGCGGCGTGAGTCGTCCGCAAGGGGCTGGCTGTGACTTAGGCGCATACGAATATACAATGCCTGGTCAGCCGAATAGGTTGATTTTGTTGAGTGGCGATAGCCAACGAATTCCTATGGGATTTGTTTCTCAACACCCCTTGAGCGTGGCGGTGATCGACGGTCAGGGTACACCTGTTTCTGGGGTAGAAGTAATCTTTACAGCGCCAATCGATGGTGCCAGTGTCAAGTTTCAAGACACGAATTCAAATATCACTACCATACCAACCAATATTCATGGTATTGCGCAAACATCAAACCTCATTGCAAATAACTTATCCGGCACTTACACAGTCTCCGTTGATGTTATTGGAGCAGAATCACTCGTTTTTAATCTGGAAAATGGCGCCTGGTATGTGGCTGTAGATGGCAATGACTCAAACACCTGCCGCAGCCCCGCTTCTCCTTGTGCATCGATCAATAGCGCAATTAATAAGCCTGATCTCCGGCCCGGTGATGTAATTTTTGTATCGGATGGGGTTTATTATGGCTCTGGTAACGATAGTGTTATAAGGCTGAATAAAGATGTTATTCTATCTGGAGGTTGGGATCAGGGTTTCAATCACCAAAATACTGTAACCATTATTGATGGGCAGCAAATCCGTAGATGTATCATCGTAGATAATGGGATCATCGCAACAATTGAAAATTTTGCTGTTCGAAATGGCTATGCAAGATATGCTTCTGGTGATGGAAAGGGCGCTGGAATTTTTAATAGTGGTGTTCTAACCATAAAATCCAGCGCCATTCATGAGAATTTAGCCTACACTGCTGGCGCAGGAATTTATAATGCCGGGAACTTAAATCTTTACAATTCATCCGTTTATGGGAATGTTTCAACGTTCAATGGCGCAGGCATTCTGAATACATCGCTCTTGAAAATTAATAATTCGACCATCAGTCAAAATACTTCATCTTCATACGGGAGCCATGGAGGAGGCATCCATAATTCCGGAGGAGGTATCTCAATCCAAAATAGCATCATTGCAGATAATCAAGCCGGGCAGGTTGATGCTCGTATTGCGGCCAGTAAACGACCAGATTGCTATAATCAAGGAGCTATCATATCGCTTGGGAATAACATCATCCAAAATATTTCTGGATGCTCAATAATCCCTGCAGCAGGAGATAAATTCAACATTAATCCGCTTCTTGGCACTTTTGTTAAACCTGCTGGATATATCCCCCTCTTGACTGGAAGCCCTGCCATCAATGCTGGAGGTCAAAGCACCTGTTACGGAGAAACCGACCAGAGAGGGCTGGAAAGAGATTCGCAATGTGATATCGGATCTTATGAATATGCAGAGCCTGGCCCACCCTCCAGGTTAGTAATTCTTGACGGCGCCTCACAGCAAACTCCCCCCAATTTTGACTTTGCAAAACCGCTTCAAGTCATTGTTTTGGACGAACATGGCAGCCCAGTGTCGGGCGTTGAAGTAACACTAAACGCCCCTGAAAGCGGAGCATCTGTCACTTTTTCAGGGGTCAGCGCAACAATCGTTAGCAGCGACTTGAATGGTGTTGTGTCTGTATCGCTGACAGCAAATAATGAATTAGGCTCGTACTCTGTCCAGGCAACGGCAAATGGTGTTGAACCCATCCAGGTTGGGGAAGAAAACAAAGCATGGTACGTTTCGTCAACCGGGAATGACGCAAATGATTGCGCTTCGACAACAACAGCCTGCGCCAGTATTGCCAGTGCCGTTGGTAAAGCCGGAGAAAATTCTAGCATCCTGATAGAGATGGGCGTTTACCAATATGGTATTACACACATCAGCATTTCCAAAAACCTTACCTTGCTGGGCGGATGGAACAGCGATTTTACATCTCAAATTGGCAAGTCAACCAGTATAAATGGCCTGGGGATTGGGAACACACTGTACTCGTACCAAGCCATAAACGTTGTTATCGATAGTTTGAACATTTTAACTCCTAGTTCGCCTTATGCAAGCAGCGTTTCTAATTTGGCCACATTAACATATACAAATGGAACCGTATCAGGCATGTCACAAGGTATATCAAACTACGGATTCTTAACATTAATCAACGCAACAATCAGTGGGAATCAAGATACAGGAATAGAAAATTCAGAAACAACCACTGTTGCAAAAATATTTAACAGCACAATCACAAACAATAAAACCAGTGGGTATGGCGGCGGCGGTATTTCGAACGGTTCGAGCCGTGCCGGACTTGTTATATTGCAAAATAGCATTGTTGCCGGGAATTTCGTAGAATACGGGGCACCAGATTGCTCTGGAGGTTCTTTTGGGCTTGGAAAATACATCTCTCTTGGGAATAATTTAATAGGTGTAGCCGGGCCAGGGCCATCCGGAGAAACTGGCAGTGGCTACTGCTTGGCAGAATGGCTTGACAGCGATATTGTAGGCGCTTACAACAACCCAATCAAGCCACATCTTTTTGAATTTGCAGATCTGGGCAACAACACATGGATGCATGCGCTGAAATCATCCAGCCCTGCGTTTGATGCAGGCGCAGAAATCGGCTGCCCTGCCATTGACCAGCGAGGCGTTCCCCGGCCACAAGGCGCAGGCTGTGATATCGGCGCCTTTGAACTTGCCATACGCTATGCAATTCCAAGTGGAGGCATGAATAGCGGTCAATGCGATTCATGGGCAACAGCATGCACCCTGCAAACCGCAATTGATGTCGTAATGCCTCAGGATAGTATCTGGGTAGCAGCCGGGGTATATAAGCCTACAGAAAACACTGACCGAAACGCCACATTCCAACTGAAGAACAACATTGCAATTTATGGCGGTTTTTCGGGCACCGAAACACAATTTCACCAACGCGATATTATAGATAATGTCACCATACTTAGCGGCAATATTGGCACAACAAATGATAATACTGACAACATTTATCATGTTGTTACAACCAACAACACAGATGCGACCGCCATGCTGGACGGTTTCATCATTCAGGATGGCCATGCCAATGGTGAACTATGTCCCGGTACAGGGTGCGGTGGAGGCATGTACAATCTGGGCGGCAGTCCAACCATTTCAAATGTAACTTTCAGAAGCAACTTGGCAACTTTTGGTGGGGGATTGTTGAACGCTGATAATAGCAACCCAACATTACTAAATGTCACCTTTACCGACAACATCGCTGATATGTCTGGCGGCGGAATTTTTAACTACACAAATAGCATGCCGACGATTATAAACGTCACATTTAGCAACAATTCTGCCGCCATGCTAGGCGGCGGAATGGCCAATGAACACAGTTTCCCAACATTGACAAATGTTACTTTTAGCAATAATTCTGCCAACAGCGGCGGTGGGATGCACAATAACAATAGCCACCCTACGCTAACCAACGTACTCATTGCAAACAGTGATGGCGGAGGCGATTGCGTAAACGATAGTAATAGCAACTTGAATCCTGAATCCAGCCATAACTTGTTTCAAGATACTAACAATGCTTGCGGCCTGACAAATGGCATCAACGGCAATATCATCGGCGCTGACCCGCTGCTTGCCCCTTTTTCCAATAATGGCGGCTCCACCCTTACTCATGCCCTGCTTCTCGGTTCTCCTGCAATTGACACAGGCACATGCACAGGGACTTCTGCAACCGACCAGCGCGGCGTTTCCCGTCCGCAAGGCGCAGGCTGTGATATTGGGGCGTATGAAATAAAAACTGATATTAACGTTAGAATTGGCTCTTTAATCGATAAGAGTTACCCAATAATCTCCGGCCAATCTGAAAGAATTTCATATCTAAACATCAATACTGGTCCCGCATTAGTGGAAAGCGAACAGCATAATTTGGCGAGTATGCGCGTGTTGTATGCCGGCGTCAGCTACTCCGAAATGATGGGCTTCCCAGACA
>DHVH01000171.1 GCA_002412555.1 Marinilabiliaceae bacterium UBA5213
TTTTTTTCAAGAACCGCACGCTGGCGAGCGCAAGGTTTTGTCAATGGAGGAGCTGGAGGAGGAAGCACGCATGATACGCAAAAATCCTTACCGTCATATTCTTTTGGTGACGGGTGAGGCACCTTCCAGAGCGGGTGTGGACTACCTGGCTGAGGCCATAAAGACGCTGAATTCTCATTTCAGTCAAGTCTCACTGGAAGTGCAGCCCATGGAGACGACGGACTATGCCCGACTGGTGAAAGATGGCTTGCACGGGGTCTTTATTTATCAGGAGACCTATAATGAAAAGGCCTACCCCGATTACCATCCCTTTGGAAGGAAGGCTGATTTTATATACCGATTGGAAACGCCTGAAAGACTAGGAAGAGCGGGGGTTCGAAAGATTGGTCTGGGCAGCCTGATTGGCCTGGAAGACTGGCGCACGGAGGCTTGGTTCACAGCCTTGCATCTTCAGTTTTTGCGTCGGCAGTATTGGCAGACGAAGTATTCGGTCTCTTTTCCGCGACTACGACCATTTGCAGGCGAGGGTTTTCAGCCCCGGTATGAGACGACTGAACGAAACCTGACGCAGCTCATTGTGGCGTACCGCTTGCTGGACAGTGATCTGGAGTTGTCCTTATCGACCAGGGAGCGTCCGCACTTTCGGGACAATGTTTTTCCACTGGGGATCACTTCCATGAGTGCCGGCAGCAAGACCGGTCCGGGTGGTTACAGCGATTCGGGCGAATTGGAGCAGTTTGCGGTGAACGATGACCGCTCGCCGCAGGTGGTGGCTGAACGCATTCGTAGCAAGGGGTTTGAGCCTGTATGGAAGGATTGGTCGCTTTGTCTGCAACAAGATAAAGCGATATGAGATACGATCGTCATTTGTTGCTTCAGGGTTTTGATGCTTCTCATCAGGCACGATTGTCCAAGTCCTCGGTCTTAGTGGCCGGGGCAGGTGGCCTGAGCTCTGCATTGCTGCTGTATCTGGCAGCAGCGGGGGTGGGGCACCTGGGAATTGTGGATTTTGATGTGGTGTCAAATAGTAATCTTAACCGACAGGTTTTGTACCATCCGGGGGTGATTGATCGTCTGAAGAGTGAAGAGGCCGCACGCCGCGTAAGGGAACTGAACCCCGATTGTCGGCTAACGGTGCTCAATCGCAGAATTACTGACGACAATGCTGTTGATACTTTGCGTGGTTTTGATGTGGTTGCGGATGCTACGGATAATTTTGCTGCCCGTTATGCGCTGGATGCGGCTTGCGGACAATTGCATGTTCCTTTTGTCTATGGATCGGCGGAGCAGTGGGGGGGACAACTTTCTGTCTTTCACTATAATGGAGCGGGTAGCTATCGGGACTTATACCCCGAAATGCCTGCAGCCACCACTCAACCACCCGGCGTGATGGGCCCCATGCCTGGTTTTATTGGCACGCGACAAGCACTGGAGGTGATTAAAATAATTACTGGACAGGGGGTGGTGCTGGCCGGACAATTGATGGTTTTTGATGTGCTCAATAACCGGAATATGGTTTTGGCCATTGGTCGGTAATTTTTTTGCAACCCTTTGCCCGTCTCATGCGTTATGCATAAACAAAACTCAAAGAGAAAATAAAAATGAGTCCATCTTATATTTGCAGTTGCAACGGTGTGTCTGAGCAGGAGATTAAGCGGGTGATTGCTAAACGGCAAATTGTTGAGTTGCAATCGTTAATTATGTTCTCCGGAGCCGGTGCTTCTTGTGGGAGATGCAGGCCTAAGGTGCAGTCGATTTTAGATGCCAACAGACTGGCTGTGCCCAATCTGCAGACCAAAATCAAATGGGAGTAAAAAGTGACAGAACTCATTTAAGGCGGGTTTGACGTTAGGTATCTTTAATCGGCTTTTGATGACAGGTTTAATCCATCGGAAATCGAGGTTTTATTCAGCCAATGATGTTCGATATCTTAACTTTCCCTGCTCAACAACTAACGGACTGTCCACATTGTTGGCAAAGACCTGACCAGTGCCTAAGCCTTGGGGCATTGGATTATTGAGTGTAGCTGTCCACTGCGCAATGGCATTGAGACCGATGTTGGCTTCCAGGGCTGAGGTAATCCACCAACCGGCATTCACAGCTTCAGCGTGCCTAATCCAGCTTTTAGAAGCGAGGAAACCGCCGGTGAGACTGGGTTTTAGTATGATGTATTGGGGGCGGATGGTGGTGATCATTTCTCTTTGGCTATTTTCATCTGCCAGTCCTATTAATTCTTCGTCGAGTGCAATGGGGATGGGCGTTGTAGCACATAATTGGGCCATCTGTTGCCATTGCCCGGCTTTAATGGGCTGCTCAATGCTGTGGATGGACAATTGTGCCAGTTGATCAAGCACCTCAGGTGCTTTTTGGGGAGAAAAGGCGCCGTTGGCATCAACGCGCAGTTCGAGTGCCTGGGGACTGAAACGTTTTCGCAGGGTTTTTATGAGCTGAATTTCGCTGTCGTAATTCAAAGCGCCAATTTTTAATTTCAGGCAAGTGAAGCCTTCCTTTAATTTTTCATTAATGCGCAGACTCATCTCTTCTGCATTTCCCATCCATATCAAACCGTTGATGGGTATCTCCTTTTTACCGCTTGTGAAGTCGGAGGGGTAGTAAAGGCCTTGACCGCCATGGTGCAGATCCGCAAGTGCCATTTCCACCGCAAAACGTATCGCCGGCCAATCTTGCAGTTGAATATGAAAATCGGGGATCAGGGCGTCGATATTTTCGCAGCACCATTGGAGTTTGGCTTCGAGTTGGGGGCGGTCGTCCGGACTCAGACCGGGCAATATGGAACACTCACCTCTACCTATAACTTCAGGTGCTGCATCCTTACAGATATGAAGGTAATAGCTCATTTTGGTGCTTAGCACACCGCGTGAGGTGCCACCCGGATGGTTGAATATCAGTTGATGTGGCTGAAGCGAGGCTTTGTACATGGTTTTATAGAAATACCGTTACGGCACTCAGGATGACAAAAAGGAGGGTGCTGAGTGCCAGGTTACGAAGTTCATTGTCTAATTTGTCGGCTTCTTTGTTGGTGAAGGCTACCCAAATGTTGCGAACAAACAGGGGCAGGGACAGCAAAATGGGCCAAAGGTGCGAGAGTTCGTCCTTCAACAGTACATAGGCTATAAATGTTAACCAGCCACTGCTGAGCAATGCCAGGTGGTACCAAGCTGCTGCCCGTCTGCCCATGCGTACAACCAGCGTGATTTTACCACTGGCACGGTCCGTCTCAATATCCCGAATGTTGTTCAGATTGAGCACACCGGCACTGAAAAAGCCAATGGTGGCTGCGGGTAGCAGTACCTCCCATTGCCAACTGTTGGTATGTAAAAACCAGGTGCCTGCAACGCCTAGAAGGCCGAAGAAAATAAAGACATAGAAATCGCCCAGACCTCTGTAGCCATAGGGGTTTTTACCAATGGTATAGCGAATAGCAGCTGCAATGGCTGCAAAGCCCAAAATCAGGAAAAGCAGTTGTTTCCACTGAAAACCGTCGAAGGCGACAAACAGCAAGGTAATACCTGAAATGAGCGCCAGCAGAATGCTGATAATAATGGCCGTTTTCATTTGGTTGAGGCTGATTACTCCGCTTTGAATCATGCGCTGGGGACCAACCCGTGTTTCATTGTCGGCCCCAGAAACAGCATCGCCATAATCGTTGGCCAAATTGGAAAGAATTTGCAGAAACAGGGTGGTAAGGGCTGCCCACAGCAATACCTGGCCGTTGAATTGATACTGCCAGGCCGCCACTATGCTGCCCATAAAAATTGTTGAAAGTGCCAGAGGCAGGGTTCTTAGTCGTAGTGAAATGACCCATGCTTTTAGGTTGCTCATGCTGGTTTGTTTAGTCATGCGAAAATAACAATTCTACAATAATTTATCCTTTAAATCGCCCACATCCTTGCGTATGTCGGCCAGCGTACGAATCATCTGGTTCATTTCCAGATGCTCGGAGGGCAATTCGGGACTGATGTAGTGCACGAATTTCCATATTTCTTTGATTTCAGAAATGGCCACCGAATAGGGCTCAAAGAGGGGATTGAGGGAGATGCAACGCAAACTGCCCTGCTCTGCTATCTGGTTTTCTATGATTTTGAAAGAGAGGCCGTCGTTCATGGTGAAGAGAATGCAGGCCTGGCCACTTTTGATGCTGGTCCAGTCCGTAATAAACTCCCCTGTGACATAAGCACCCTGCGGAATGGGCCACATGGAATCACCACTGATTTGAAAGGTGCGGTATTTCTTGTTCTTATCCAGAAAGGGTAGGCGGAAGATGGGCAGTGTGACGATGTATTCCGGATCGGCAAAGCCGGTTAAATAGCCGGCTTTGGCCTTTTCAGGTACCAGTTCGATGTTCTCTTCGTTGTCGGCTCCCACCGTAGAGGTGAGTATGCGCAGTTTAGAGCCCTTTACATAAACGTCGTGCCCATTCTCCAACTCTCTTAACTGAGAAGCTGAGAGTTTCTGAAAATCTACTTTTATAAGGGTGTCGATGGAAATGTTGAAGTAGTCCGAAAACCTTATCAGCATATCAATGGGCGGCAAGGCGATCTGATTTTCGTAGTTGTTGATGGTCGACCGTTTTGTTTTGGTGAGGACGGCCAAATCATCTTGCGTCAGATTTTTTCGTTTGCGCAATACTTTAAGGTTGTTTGCAAAATACATTTCTAAGGTCGATTATGGGTGAATTGATTTTTTAATAAACAAAGATATGATTAATAACAGATCACATCTAAAAATTGTTTAAAAAAGTTCGATTTTGTTATTATAATATCATTTTTCCATTGACAGATCTAATAATTATGCGTAAATTAGATATAAATCCGCGCCATTTACAAAAGTGTATTGCCTATTTAACATTGCCTGTATTGGTCCATAACCCTTAAATATATTGTCTATGAAGTTTGTCATTTCACAAAAACCGGAAGGGGCTTATCAGTTTTCACTGAAAGATTCACAGGGTAAACAAATTCTGTGGAGTCCCCGTTATGCTACTAAAAGTCAGTGCCGCAGCGGAATAGAGCATCTTCGCCAAAATTTGTCGGAGAGCATAGAGGTGGATCAATGGCAGACAGATAGTGGACGTTATTTATTTCACCTGCGCAGCAATGATGGTCGCTTGCTGGCCATGAGCGCACCCTTTAGTAGTAAGCATGAGTGTGCTCATCGAATGTCAGAAGTGAGAGAAAAGATATGTGAAGCCATTGAAGAAGATGTAACCATTGTTTTTCAGGGTTATTGAGTTTTTATCTTACTGATTATTGAGCGTAGTCGTTTCATTCGTTTTCGAATGAAACGACTTTTTTTATCCTATTTGTTTATCTTTCGCCCCATATTTATACACACGCAGCTTTCACTAGAAAATGAATTGAGTTATGGCCAATGAAAAGCAAAAAGAGATGGAACAGGTTTTTATCAATGATGGCTATCAATTGGCCGCCGATTTATCCGGGCAATCCTCTAAAGCGGAGGTGATTGCTAAAATCAGGCAATTGTACCATCAGATTGATTTGTTAACAGATTCTTTTATGGACTACAGCCAACGCAACGGTCGGGCAATGGATTGCCGCATGGGTTGCTCGTGGTGCTGTTACCAGTCTGTTTTTGCCTCTACCCATGAGGTGTTGGTGATTGAGGACTATCTGGCTACGCATTTTTCTAAAGAGGTGATTGGAGGGATAAAGGTGGCGGCAGCTGAAAAAGCTGAGAGGACTAAAGCAGTTGCTAACAAAGACTTGCTGAAAATGCAGGGGGCTTGCCCCTTGCTTAAAAATGGGGTATGTATGGTGTATCCTGTCCGCCCCATGGCCTGTCGCATTTACCTTTCATCGGATGTGAATACCTGCATTGATAAGTTTAACCGGCCAGGACATAAGGATGCCAAGCCTGCGCTTTTTGCCTTTATGATGGATGCGGGACAGCATATGAATTATGGCTTTGTGAGCGGACTGCTCGAGAAGCAACTGATATCGAATGAAGCCCCCCTGGAGTGGCTGCTCCATCAGTTTTTGAACGATCGGGATAATTTCGAAAAGTGGTTAAACGGAAAAGAACTCAATCAGGCTTTTGAGTTTGATCAAAAGCCTGATTGAGTTCTACACAGACTACCTAGCCGGGTAGCTGGTAGAACAGCCCTGCTCCCGGACCAAGCGGTGCTTTTAACATGATCCAACCAATGAGCAAAATGCTCCATCCAATAAAAAAGGCAATGGAATAGGGGATCATGGTGGCAATGATGGTACCCAGGCCGGCGTTCTTATCGTATTTTTGAAAATAGGCAATGATGAGTGCAAAAAAGCTCATCATGGGCGATATGACATTGGTGACCGAATCACCGATTCGGTATACGGCTTGTGACAGCTCGGGTGAATATCCTAGTAACATAAAGATGGGCACAAATATTGGTGCCATAATGGCCCACTTGGCAGATGCGCTGCCCATGAGCATATTTACAATGGAAGCCAAAATGATGAAAAGAATCATGAGGGGAATAAGTCCCAGATTGGCTTGAATAAGCGTTTCAGCGCCGGTAATGGCCAGTATAACCCCCAGATTACTCCATTTAAAGTAGGCTACAAATTGGGCGGCAAAAAAGACCAGAACGATGTAATGCGACAAGGTCTTTAAGCTTTGGGCCATGCCGTTGGCCACATCGGTATCGTTCTTGAATTTTCCGTTGATAACCCCATAGACAATGCCCATGCTTCCCGCAATTAAAAAGAGAAAGGTGATGATGCCTTTGATAACGGGAGAGGATAAGAGTCCGCCATTTTCGCCCCGCAATATGCCATCTGAAGGAAAAAGTCCCAAAAAGATAATAAGCATCCAACCGAAGAAAACGACTGTGCTCCAGAGTACGCCTTTTTTTTCTTGTCTGGACAAAGGATCGATGCTTTCTTGCTGTACTTCGCCTTCATATCTGCCAAATCGTGGCTGAATAATTTTTTCGGTTACCCAGGTTCCCAACAAAGCAATCAGGAAGGTGGAAACGACCATGAAATAGTAGTTGGCGGTGGGGTTCACACTGTAGGAAGGGTCGAGGATGTGGGCCGCTTCTTCGGACAGACCTGCCAACAACGGATCGATGGTGCCAATGATGAGATTGGCACTGAAGCCTCCTGATACACCCGCAAAGGCGGCTGCCATACCCACAAAAGGGTGGCGACCCATGGCCTGGAAGATGATGCCTGCCAATGGGATCAAAAGCACATAACCGATATCACTCGCTGCGTTGGACAGGATACCAGCAAAAACGATGACAAAGGTAAGGATGCGTTTGGGCGATTTTAACACCAGCATTCGGATGTATGCGCCAATTAAACCACTGGTTTCGGCAATGCCAATACCCAGCATGGCTACCAGAACGATGCCCAGTGGGGCAAAGCTGGTGAAATTGGTTACCATTTCATTGAGCACCTGGTTAAGGCCTTCTTTTGACAACAGGTTGACCGTGGTAATCACTTCTCCGGTGGCCGGATGGGTGGCTTGCCAGCCCAGCCAGGCCCCTACAACTGATAACAGCAGCACACTCAATGCAAATAAGGCAAAAAGGGTAGCAGGGTGGGGCAGGGCATTGCCGCCTTTTTCCAGAAAATTCAGAAAATAGTCAAAAAAGCTTTTTTTCTTCTTGGTAGCTGTTGTCATTGAATGCTGTTTTATGATGCCAAATATATTTCTTTATCGCTTGGTTTTTTTGCGGACTAATCATCTTTTTGTCCACAGATTGCACAGATTTTCACAGATTGGTTGTGATGATGAGTACAAGAATGATTGATGCGGCATTGGGTTCTTCGCTCTCTGGCAGAGTGCTTTGGCTTCTGTCAATTCGAAGTTTATTCCTGTTATTTGTCGGCTGGGATCAGGCTTTAACTGTATATATGATTAGGTACGATGCAAAAATAGAAAAAAATGGGGACTTGAAAAGAAAAGCCATCGCTTCCCTGAAATATTAGGAGGCGATGGCTTTTGGCATTGTTTCAGTTCTGATTACAATCACCCACCATACATTTCGTTTCTCAATGCCTGGATGCCTTCATCGTTCACATAGTCGTCGTACTTAATCAGTTTGTCGATAAGGCCGTTGGGGGTAATTTCTATCACCCGGTTACAAATGGTATCGATGAATTCGTGGTCATGCGAGCTCATCAGAATATTGCCCGGGAAATTGGTGAGCGTGTTGTTAAAGGCCTGAATGGTCTCCAAATCCAAATGATTGGTGGGGTTATCCAACAACATGACGTTGGCATTGCGCAGCATCATACGGGAAATCATGCAGCGCATTTTTTCACCTCCAGACAGCACGTTCACACGTTTGAAAATATCCTCGCCTGAGAACAGCATTTTTCCCAAATAGCCACGTAGGAAGGATTCGCTGGTGTCGGATGAGAACATACTCAACCACTCTACCAGGGTCTGTTTGCTTTCAAAATAGCGGCTGTTTTCCATGGGAAGATAGGCCGTGGTAATGGTGACTCCCCAATTGTAGTGCCCTTCATCGGGTTTTGCATCGCCGCTGATAATTTCAAACAGGGCGGTGGTGACTAAGGGGTTGCGTGATAGAAAGACGACTTTCTCATCCTTTTCGATGGTAAAACTGACATCTTTCAGGAGTTGAGTCCCGTCTTCTCCGGTCTTGCTTAAACCGGTGACATTCAAAATGGTGTTACCGGTCTCCCGTTCGGGCGAAAAGATGATGCCGGGATAGCGGCGTGTGGAAGGCTGAATTTCTTCCACATTGAGTTTCTCTAGCATTTTTCGGCGACTGGTGGCCTGTCGCGATTTGGCGACGTTGGCGCTAAAGCGTTGAATAAATTCAAGTAGCTCTTTTTTCTTCTCCTCGGCTTTTTTGTTTTGTGACGACTGCTGGCGCAAAGCCAGCTGGCTGCTCTGGTACCAGAAGGTGTAGTTTCCGGCAAATAGCTGGACTTTCCCAAAGTCGATGTCTACAATGTGTGTGCAAATGGAATCGAGGAAGTGACGGTCGTGGGAAACCACCAACAGGGTATTGTCAAAGTTGGCCAGGTAGTTCTCTAACCAGCGGACGGTTTCCAAGTCCAAATCGTTGGTTGGTTCATCCAATAAAAGGTTGTCGGGTTTGCCAAAAAGGGCTTGCGCCAACAAGACTTTAACTTTCTCTTTACCATTAAGGTCAATCATCTTCTTGGTGTGCAAGGCTTCTTTGACGCCAAGCCCACTCAGCAAGGTGGCGGCATCACTCTCGGCATTCCATCCATCCATCTCGGCAAATTGCTCTTCCAACTCGGAAGCGCGGATGCCGTCTGCTTCTGAAAAGTCGGCCTTGGCATAAAGTAGGTCTTTTTCCTGGCCTATGGCCCAGAGTTTTTCATGACCCATTAGTACGGTATCCAATACCAAATGCTCATCAAAGGCATTGTGGTCCTGGCTTAAAACGGACAAGCGCTCACCGGGTGCCAGGTCTATTTTGCCGCGGGTGGAGTCAAGATCGCCACTGATCAGGCGCAAAAATGTAGATTTTCCTGCGCCATTGGCGCCAATAATACCGTAGCAGTTGCCCGGCGTAAATTTAAGATTGACGTCCTGAAAAAGAAATTTTTTGCCAAACTGAATGGCGAGATTGGATACTGTAATCATGTATAAAGTTGTGTATGTGTTTGTTTTGAATAATGAAGGTTGTACGGGTACGAGGTTTACCAGCTTAGTGCTATGAATTAAGTTATTAACTAGCAATTAAAAGGGTGTTTGACCCTGTTCGTTTGGGGCGCAAAGGTAAGTATAAAAATGAGGGAAAACCAGCAAGCGGTGTTAAGTTATGTGAATGTAGATCAATACCTATAACCCGATAAAAATCGGTTTCAGTGAAATTTTTGCATATGGTTGATTTTTCGTTCTTTTGCAGACGCGGGTATTGACCATTATACAGGCATTTTTATAAATACAAGGCGTAATGTTGTATTTTATTTTATGTCTTGCGCCTATGGTTAATAAAGCGGATTCAAAAGCTCATGCGTAAATCGGTTAAAGCATTGTTGCGCTATGTTGATTGTTCTCGTATTGTTTTATTTGGGCTTGCCCTTTTTGGTGTTGCATTTGTGTCACCGCTTCCGCTATGTGAATAAGCTGGGTGCTGTGGTGGTGGCCTATGTTATTGGGGTGGTTGTGGGGAATGTGGGACTGCTACCTGAAGGGAGCGCAGCCGTTCAGGAGGCCATGACTTCCATTACCATTCCGCTGGCCATTCCTTTGATGCTTTTTTCAACATGTCTGGCCGATGTGTTTAAATTGGCCCGAATTACTTTTGTGAGTCTGCTGATTGGACTGGTAAGTGTGGTTATCATGGTTGTTTCGGGCTATTTTTTGTTTACGGGTAAAATGGCGGAGCCGTGGAAAATGGGTGGACTGCTAATCGGACTATACACCGGTGGAACCCCTAATCTGGCTGCTCTCAAGCTGATGCTGGATGTGGATGAAACGGTTTATCTGGTAACGCATTCGGCCGACCTGGTCATCGGGGTGTTTTATTTGTTCTTTTTGTTGTCTGTGGGACAACGTTTTTTCTCAAAGTTTCTTCCCAAGGCAGTTGTTTCAGAGTCTGACCTTTCGGCTCAATCGCTGGACGGGCAAGATCCCTTTTACGGTATATTAAAGCGGCGTTTAATAGTGCCGCTGTCCAAAGGTCTTTTGCTCTCGGTATTGGTAGTTGGATTGTCGGTGGCCATTTCTTTTCTGGTGCCTGAAAGCGCCCAAATGGCCGTCATTATGTTGATGATCACTTCCTTGTCGCTGAGCCTCTCGTTTTTATCTCCGGTCCGACGCATTCCCAAGACTTTTGAGCTGGGTATGTACTTCGTATTGGTCTTTAGTGTGGTGGTGGCTTCCATGGCCAATGTGGCTACCTTGATGGCGGCTGCCCTGGATATTTTGTATTATGTGGCCTGGGTGGTATTTGGTTCCTTGCTGCTACAATTGCTCCTATCGCGCCTTTTTAAGGTGGATACCGACACCATGATCATCACTTCAACGGCTCTGGTTTGCAGTCCCCCCTTTGTCCCCGTGGTGGCCGGCGCCCTGCACAATCGCAGTCTGGTGGTGCCCGGATTAACCATTGGCATTGTGGGTTATGCCATTGGTAACTACCTGGGTTTTTTGCTGGCCATGCTGCTGCGCAACTGACTCAATCACACCTAGATGTGTGGTAGATTGCTGAGAGCCTGAACGATTTCATCGGAAACAGCCAAGCGGCCGTTGATGAGACTGGTTGTTGTAATGATGCCCTTAAGGCATAATTTTTCATCCGGTAACCGGTAAATATCCTGATGAAAAATGTATTTAACGCCCTGCTGTTCTGCTCTTAAGCGCACCACAAACCGGTCGCCACTCTTCAAAGAACTTTTATAGGCCAGTTCAACTCTGGCTACTACGGCCGCAATGCCGCGACTAAAGAGGTCGGCAAAATCAACGCCCACACTTAGCAAAAATTCATGACGGGCATGCTCTAAGTAGTTCTGATAAACACTGTTGTTAACGATTCCCTGAAGGTCGCATTCGTAATCGCGCACCTTCATTTCCAATTGGTAGTGGTATTTCGCACTCATTATTTAAGACTTGCTTTTTTTTCGACCCCAAAGTTAACAGATTTTTTTTGCCTCTTAGCTTTCGAGAATAGTTTTTAGGCAAAGCTTACTTGCATAAACATTGCTTTATC
This sequence comes from Marinilabiliaceae bacterium UBA5213, assembly GCA_002412555.1. Taxonomy (GTDB): domain Bacteria; phylum Bacteroidota; class Bacteroidia; order Bacteroidales; family Marinilabiliaceae; genus Geofilum. The sequence goes on from DHVH01000171.1 coordinate 11,693, forward strand.
AATTTGATCGCTGTTTGCGTTTGCACTTAATTTATTTTGGTAATAAAAACTGGTAGGTCGACTTCCTTAATAACATCCTGCATAGTATTTCCAAAAATAAACTTTTTGATTTTCCCTTTTCCCTGTGAGAGCACGGCTATCATATCGGGGTTGGTTTTTCTGACAAACGCTTTGATACCTTCCTCGAGTTTATGGCTGCTCACTACGCTTATGGCGTAGTTAGAAAGTTTGTATTCGATGGCTATGTTGTGCATTTTTTCGATGGCTGCATCTGGGGTTGTTTCGCCATTAACATCCACATACAGGAGATTCATTCTGGCCTGCAATGCAAGAGCAAAGGCGGCTATTTTTAGAAGACCACTCTGGTCTTCTTCGTCAACATCCAGAGGGACTACTATTTTGTTGATGTTTTTAATACGGGTATCCTCTTTGAGAACAATGGTCGGGTAGTCTACTTTTCTGGTTTTTTCATCTGAATCGCCGTTGAAAATTTGACTCAGATAGCTGTGTTCATCCCGACTTCCAAACACCAATAGGCCTGCATCAAAGGATTCGATAATGCGGTTAAGGTCTGTATGACTATCTTTGAACCTTACCAGGGGTTTTATATTGACCTTTTCTGTGGTAAATTTCATGGCTTCTATGTCCACCAGCATTCGATGTTTTTTCATCAATTCGTCATTAAACTGATTGATGCTAAGTTCCTCATGAGTTGAAATATCTCCGGTAGCTGCAAATGCTTCAACCTTTGCGGGAATAATAACATTCAATAGGATCAACTCAGACGAACCTAATTGAGCGGACAGGTCTACGGCAAATTTGGTAACTTTGGCTGATAACTCGTCGAGTTCTGTGGAAACCAATATTTTAATTGTTGCCATTATTTTTTCATTTTAGTGGTTTTCATCTCCATGGATTCTAACCTGATTTATTGTCACAATCAATGAATCAGGCTAAATCCATACCACATGTGGTTTATTTTTACTCTTTTTTATTGGTTGGCGCTATACTTGCGTTAAGGGATGTTCTGTGCCATCCCTCACTTATTAACAATGTGGAATAATTTCAACAATGTGAGATTTGTTTTGTAATTTTAAGTGATAATATATCACTCGAGTAGAAATCGTTGGATAGGGGGTATTTATCATGAAAGATTACCAGTTGGAAAGAATGCCAAATCCGGTTATCGTCTACGACGATAACTGGAAGATAAGGGACATCAACAAGCCTGCCCTCGATTTATTGGGCTATGCAAATATTGACGAGCTCATTGATCAGTCAATACAAAATATTTTGGTGGGAAGTATGCCTGCTTCGTTAGTTGGCCAGGAAATGGAACATTTAGCTAAAGATGGGGAATGCATCAAAACTTTTGCTCAGTTTAACCGGGTTGAGGATGCTGATGAACCTGGAACTTTCGTTTGTTTTGAATCGTTTTTTTTCCACCAAGAAGTACTGCAAAACCCCACCAATGGGCAACAAAGGAGGCTTGATTACTGGAATCTTCTATCCGATAATGTTCCCGGCCTAACGGTGGTTCTTGTGGATGAAAAGCTTGATATTCAATGCAGCATTGGACAAAAAGAGGCCAAGTGTTTTATTGAAACATCCGAATGTGGCCTTTTAAATCTAAATGACCTGCTTCAACCTGCGTTTAAAGTTGTTGTGCAACAATTGTATAGAATTGCCAGAGAGGGGACTATGGTTAGCAGAGAGTTTTGCTTTAAGGATGATTTTTATGCCATTACGCTTGACCCACTTTTAGATAGATATGGGCAATTTTTGTGCGTTGTGGTGGTGCAAAACATCACTGAAACTAAGTTAGTGGAAAAGAAGCTTACTTTCTCAAAGGAAGAGGCTGAAGATGCCAACGAGGCTAAGAGCAATTTTGTCGCAAAAATGTCCCATGAGATTCGAACGCCGCTTAATGCCATCATTGGTTTTTCTGACCAGCTTAAAAGAACCAGATTGACCAATAAGCAGTCTGATTATCTCGACATTGTATACAACTCTTCCCAACATCTGCTATCTATAGTAGAGGATATTCTTATTCTGTCAAAGGTGGAGTCGGGCCTAATTCATGTGGAACCTGAACCTTTTAAAGTGGGTGTTGTGTTGAGTACTGTTCAAGATATTTTGGGACACAGAATATTGAAGAAAAATCTCACATTTAAAATTCGTTGTGATATTCCAAAAGATGAAGTGCTGCTTGGTGACGCTGCTAAACTACGCCAAATCCTGATTAATCTGGTGAGTAATTCTCTTAAGTTTACACACAAGGGGCAAATTGTGCTTTCTTGTTCAACCATTAACAACAACGCTAAAAGTCGTAGCCTGCGTTTTGATGTCTATGACTCGGGCATTGGTATTCCACCAGAGGATATGAGAATTATCTTTGAGCCTTTTCATCAGATTGACAATTCGTTGAGTAGGAGTTATTTTGGATCCGGACTGGGTTTGACCATTTGCAAGGAGCTGGTGGGGTCGCTTGGAGGCATAATGAGCGCCACTAGCACATTGGGCAAGGGCTCAACTTTCTCCTTTACTTTGTCTTTTGAAAAATCAGCAATACCCTATATGGATCATCAGAATCTTAGTCCTTTTGTCCATAAGGACCTACTAAAAAGCATCAACATCCTTTTTGTGGAGGATGATCCCATTAACCGAATGCTTGGCAAAGCCATACTCAGCAAGTACAAGGCCAAAGTGGTCTTCGCAAAAACGGGCCAGGAAGCCATCAGCAAATACAAGCCCGGCCATTTTCAAATAGTACTGCTTGATATTAACTTGCCTGGCTTCAATGGCATTGAGGTTGCCAAACATTTAAGAGAAATGGAGGGGCATTCGAAGAATAGGCGTCCGGCAAAGATCATTGCGATGACTGCCAATGCTTTGCAAAGCCATATAAAAAAGTACATCAAGTCTGGCATGGATGATTTTATTCTTAAACCTTTCACCGAGGAAAATCTCTACCAAAAAATTGCCTTACATGCGAGTGATAGAGAAAATGAAGGGGAGGGTGGTTTTTATAATGAGGGATTAAGTGCTACAGGTGAAGGGGATGGTTTGGAAGGGCTGATGAAATTTACCAAGGGCGATAAGGATTTTACTGTTTTGGTGCTGACAACATTTATTGACAGTGGTTTGAGTTTGATTGATAAAATCAAAGCTGATTTGGAAAGAGACGATTATCAATCGATTGCCGAGTCGGCTCATCGGCTTATACCATCCATGGAGCAGTTGGGTTTTATTAATACCAACAAGCTTCTCAAAAGCATTGAGAGAAGATATTTGAGAAAGAAATCATATACCAAAGATCCCATCCTGGTTGAAAAAGCCATAAGCGAAATAGCGTTATGTGTTGCGTCCGTCAAAGAAACCATGGAGGCCATAAAATAGATTTTCCCGCAGCTTATTTTATACTTATATTTAGGTAATTGAGCTCACTAAATTTTTTCATAAATGAAAGCATCCATCCTTATTATTGATGATGATCCCTATATTATTACTCTGCTCGAAAGTTTTTTTAAACGAGAAGGTTACGAAATATTTACATCTTTCAGAGGACAACCGGCCCTCAAGTTATTACTCAAGGAAAAAATTGACGTGGTGCTTTGCGACATCCGGTTGCCCGATGTCGAAGGAATCGATTTATTGAAAAGTATTCGCCAATTATCTCCTGAAACTGTAACCATTATGATGACGGCTTATGGTGAAATAAGGGCAGCTGTTAAGAGTATAAAATCTGGGGCCTTTGACTATGTTACCAAGCCTATTCTCCCGGATGAGATCAGTGATATTGTAAGACAGGCGGTCATTAAAAAGGAAGGGCAGGTAAATCAAGCGGATGATGAATTTATAACCGGAGATAGCAGTAAAATGCTGGAGGTTATTGAGCAGTCAAAACTGGTGGCGCCAACCGACATGTCGGTGTTGATTCAAGGCGAAACCGGTTCAGGTAAAGAGTACATTGCGCGCTTAATTCATAAAGACAGCATCCGAAAGAATAAGAAGTTTATGGCTATTGATTGTGGGGCCATTCCTCGGGAGTTGGCATCCAGTGAGCTGTTTGGTCATGTTAAAGGGTCGTTCACGGGGGCTATTGCCGACAAGTCAGGCTTTTTTGAACAGGCCAATGGCGGGACGGTCTTCCTTGATGAGATTGGGAACCTTTCTTATGAGACCCAGGTTAAGCTGCTGCGAGCCATTCAGCAGAAGGTCATATCGCGTGTGGGCGACAGTAAAGAGATAAAGGTGGATGTTCGCATTGTCTCTGCTACCAACAGTGATTTGCTAAAATCTATTGAGGAGGGACTTTTTCGCGAGGACCTTTACCATCGAATCAATGAATTTAAAATAGAATTGCCCCCTATACGTGAACGCGGCAACGATATTTTAACCTTTGCCCGGCACTTCCTGGCCGAAGCCAATCGGCACCTGAATAAAAACGTAAAGGACTTTGACAATCAGGTTCTCAATGCTTTTAAAACCTATCGCTGGCATGGTAATTTGCGAGAAATGCGCAATGTAGTGAAGCGTGGCGTGTTGGTAACGCAAACGGATTATGTTACCCTTAGCTGTTTGCCCCAGGAGTTTAAAACGGAGAACTACATAGAAACTGCCAATGAACATGAACCATCTGTTGACAATGGACTTAACCTAAAGAATGCGGCTGAAGTGGCAGAAATGAATGTGGTTGAGCAGGCACTGAAGGAGGCCAATTATAATAAATCGCTGGCTGCCAAAATTCTGAATATTGACAGGAAAACGCTCTACAACAAGATTAAGCGCTTTGATATTAGGTTATAGTTACGGGCAATCAAGAACCGCACCTACATGTAGCTTAAAAACCAAAAGTAGGTGCAGTTCCTGGTGATAACCCTAATGGGAATTAGAGCAACTTGGCTTCCAGTTTTACTTTTACTGCTTTTAATGCTTTTGAAACAGGGCAATTTTCTTTGGCATAGTTAGCTATCTCTTCAAATTTTTGTGCCTTTATTCCGGGAACTTTGCCTGTTGTATGGAGTTTGATCTCTGTTATTTCAAAGGAATCACCTGCTTTTATCAGAATGACTTCAGCTTCTGTCTCTATTTTATCAGGTTCAAATCCTTCTTGAGACAAGCCATGGGCCAAAGCCATTGAAAAACAACTGGCATGGGCTGCTGCTATCAACTCTTCGGGACTGGAGTCCTCTTTGTTATCCTCAAAGCGCGAGGGGAATGAAAGTTTGCCTTTTAATCCGCTGGTCTTTAATATGTATTGTCCTTTGCCTTCAGGTAAGTTTCCTTCCCAACTGGCGTGTGCATGATGTTTGCTCATAACTGAAATATTTTTAGGTAAGTGCTTATCTGATTTACTAAATAATCTAAATTCATGCCAATGTTTCCGCAATCGGTGTTGGATTGACTTTAGTACTAGAAAATAGATAGTTAGCCCTGTTTTTTCGTTGGAACCATGCTGAAGATCGTAGCATTTGCTGGTGTGTGAAAGGGCATGTTGGGTAGTTATTTCTACAAAGAAAGAGCAGCGTTGTCCCGTGTTTAATTAAGGTATTGCTTCCAAGTTTGGTGTTGTAGAAAGTCGAAGGTGGTGTAGAAATCTCTCTACAAAAAGCAGCATATCCTCCTGTAAGCTCCCCATTTTTAGGACAG
>DHVH01000156.1 GCA_002412555.1 Marinilabiliaceae bacterium UBA5213
AAAATGAACTTTTGCCCTTGCATCCTGTTATAACAAAGACTATTTTTAATGTAGAACATACCATCTAAATATTCTTGTTTTATGAGCGTATTAATTGATCAGCATTCAAAAGTTATAGTTCAGGGTTTTACCGGTAGTGAGGGTACTTTTCATGCCGGACAAATGTTGGAGTATGGTACAGATGTAGTAGGGGGTGTTACGCCCGGAAAAGGCGGATCGGTCCACTTGGGTTTACCTGTTTTTGACACGGTGATGACGGCGGTCGAAGCTACCGGTGCCGATACGTCAGTTATTTTTGTAACGCCGGCCTTTGCCGCCGATGCCATAATGGAAGCTGCCGAAGCGGGTATCTCCGTTATTATTGCTATTACTGAAGGTATTCCGGTGGCCGACATGGTTAAAGTTAAGTCGTTTATTGATATTAAGAATGTCACCTTGATCGGTCCCAACTGTCCCGGGGTTATTTCTCCAGGCAAAGCGAAGGTGGGCATTATGCCAGGGTTTATTCACATGCAGGGAAGCATTGGGGTGATTAGTCGTTCTGGTACCCTGACCTACGAAGCGGTGGATCAGTTGACCAAACTGGGTCTGGGCCAAAGCACTTGTATTGGTATTGGTGGTGATCCGGTGATTGGTACTACCACCCTGGAGGCGGTTAAATTATTAATGGATGATCCGGATACGGAAGGTATTGTAATGATCGGTGAGATTGGTGGTAATATGGAAACCGATGCTGCCCGCTGGATAAAGGAGCATGGCACCAAGCCAGTGGTGGGCTTTATTGCCGGACAAACAGCACCTCCCGGTCGCCGAATGGGGCATGCCGGTGCTATTGTTGGTGGTAAAGACGATACGGCTGCGGCCAAAATGAAGGTGATGAAGCAGTGTGGCAGTCACGTGGTGGAATCACCTGCTGCCATTGGAGAAACGATGAAGAATGCTCTCAAGAGTAAAAAAGCGGTTTAATAATTTAGTCTATATTGTCGAGTCGCCATCAGCAGATTTCTGCTGATGGCGACTTTCTTTTGAGGAATATTAGATCATAAAATTTGGATACCCATTCAGAAATATCCTTCAAAATCCTTATATTTAACAATAGGTCGTTAGGTTGTTATATGTTGGGTGAAAGCAGGTGCTTGATCATGAGCTAATTACGCATACAGGCAGTAGGGTCACAACTGCTTGTCAATCAAACAAATATAAAAATTTAACGAATTAATAATTTATCGAGCTTTGCTTTTTTAGTTAAAACCAAATGCGCTTTTTGAGTTGGTAAAAATAGGGTGTTTATGGATGAACAAACGTTACGTAATGTTGCTGAAATAATCAGAGATTCAAAATATTGCATGGCTTTTACCGGAGCAGGCGTGTCGGTGGAGAGTGGTATTCCACCCTTTAGGGGGAAGAACAGTATCTGGACTAGGTATGATCCCATTATACTGGATTTGACTTATTTCGAAAATTACCCGGAAGCCTCATGGCCGGTAATAAAGGAGATTTTTTACGATTTCTTTGGGAAAGCCAAACCCAATAAAGCACATGAAGTGTTGGCCCGCCTGGAGGACAAAGGGATCTTAAAATGTGTAGTTACGCAGAATATTGATAACCTCCACCAGGAAGCTGGCTCCAATTGTGTTTACGAGTTTCACGGAAACTCGCATCAATTGGTATGCATGGCTTGTGAGGATAAGCAAACGGTCGATCAAGTGGATCTGTCCCTCTTGCCATTAAAATGTGCTAAGTGTGGCGGACTGGTGAAGCCTGATTTCATTTTTTTTGGGGAAAGAATTCCGGAAGAGGCTTATCATAAAAGTCTGGAAGCTGCCCGAAAAGCCGACGTCTGCCTTGTTATTGGCAGTACAGGAGAGGTTATGCCAGCGGCAATGATTCCCAGAGAAGCACGGCGCAACGGCGCTGTGATCATCGAAATAAACCCTGAAGACTCCTTTTTTACCAGAGAGGTAACCCACATTCATTTGCAAGGGAGTGCAGGTATTGTATTGGCCGAATTGGAAAAACATTTATTTAAATCATTATGACACTACCTGAAATTGATAGAGATGCATTGATGGTCATTTTGACTTCGGTTCTGATTCTTATTGGCGGCTTTATTGCCGCCATATGGCTGTTTAGGCTATTGAAAAGGATTTTGAAGAAATACAAGAATCCCGCATTTATGCGGATTGCCTCAATTATCCAGTATCCATTTAAAGTCCTGGTTTTGTTAGTGGCACTCAATTTTATACGTGTTCATCTGCAAAGTTCTATTATTGAGGGAAGTAATCTGGGACAACTGTTTTATATTTTGTTTCTGGTGGTCATCACCTGGCTGGCCATTTCTATTATTAGAGCTGTAAAAGCCGTGATTATTGCCAATTATGACGTAGGTATTGAGGATAATTTAAAAGCTCGAAAAATCCATACCCAAATTAAGGTCTTTGAGCGCATAGCTGTGGTTTTGGTGGTCTTTTTTACGATAGCAATGGCCCTGTTAAGTTTTGAGGCCATTCGCCAGGTAGGGGTTAGCTTACTGGCTTCGGCCGGTATCGCTGGTATTATCATTGGTTTTGCTGCCCAAAAAAGTATATCCATGCTGCTGGCTGGTTTTCAATTAGCCATTACACAGCCCATTAGACTAGACGATGTGGTGATTGTGGAAGGGGAATGGGGCAAAATTGAGGAGATTACGCTGACTTTTGTGGTGGTAGCCATCTGGGATAAGCGCCGAATGGTGGTGCCAGTGACTTATTTTATTGATACACCGTTTCAAAATTGGACACGACAGACATCAGAAATTTTAGGAACTGTTTTCATTTATGTGGATTATGGTTTTCCGGTGGATCGCTTAAGGGAGTTTATGACGCAATCTTTGTCTGAAAATCCCCATTGGGATGGAAAAGTGAACGTGTTACAAGTTACTGATTGTACCGAAAGGTCGATGGAACTGAGGGCTTTGGCCAGCGCCAAAGACTCGGGAACTGCCTGGGATTTAAGGGTAAAGTTACGTGAAGACTTGATAGAGTTTATCCGGCTGAATTACCCGGCCTATCTGCCTCAAAACCGGATAAAGATGGAAGAGTCCAATTCGTAGATTGCTGAAATCACAAAAAATTTTACCTTTGTTGCGTTTTTAGCTTAACATTGAAAACTAATTTTAGACACATGAAATTATTAGAAGGAAAAACTGCGATTATTACCGGCGCTGCCCGGGGTATTGGTAAAGCTATAGCCATGCGTTTTGCTGCTGAAGGTTGTAATGTTGCCTTCACTGATTTAGCCATTAACGAAGCTGCTCAGGAAACTGAAAAGGAAATTGCAGCACTTGGTGTAAAAGTGAAAGGATTTGCTTCCAATGCAGCTAATTTTGATGAAACCCAGAAGGTGGTTGAAGAAATTGTTAAGGAGTTTGGACGCGTAGATATTCTGGTGAACAATGCTGGTATTACCAAAGACACACTTTTGATGCGCATGACTGAAGATCAGTGGGATGCAGTCATTAATGTGAACCTGAAGTCGTGTTTCAACTTTACCAAAGCGGTTCAGAGCACAATGTTAAAGCAACGCTCCGGCTCCATCATCAATATGAGTTCTGTGGTTGGCGTCAGCGGTAACGCTGGCCAGTCGAACTATTCAGCTTCAAAAGCAGGTATGATTGGCTTCACCAAATCAATTGCCAAAGAATTAGGATCACGCGGCATTCGCAGCAACGCCATTGCGCCAGGTTTTATCATCACTGAAATGACCGGTGCTTTGCCCGATGATGTTAAAAAGGCTTGGGAAGGTCAAATTCCTTTGCGTCGTGGCGGAACACCCGAAGATGTAGCCAATACCTGTGTTTACCTGGGTTCTGATTTGTCCTCATATGTATCAGGTCAGGTTATTCATGTTTGTGGCGGGATGAATATGTAGTACATGCCATTAACATATGACTTAAGCATCTGTCAAAA
>DHVH01000120.1 GCA_002412555.1 Marinilabiliaceae bacterium UBA5213
TTAAACATAATTGAAGAATTAATGAAGCCCGTAGCACCTCAGCGCATAGCCGGATATATTACCTTGAGTTTTCTGGTACTGGCCATGCTGTTTCTATTGGTTAATAACCTATTTACCAATGGTTGGCTGGCAATACTCGTGGCTCTTCCGGTCTTTACGGTGCTGATTTTTTACCTGGTGAATTATTTTCTCAATTCCTTTATCTATGCTAAGATCAAGCCCATTTACAAGACCATCCACAATTTTAAAGCTTCCCTTAAAGATACTTCTTCCTTTAACGAAGATGTTTTTTCAGAGGTGAACCGCGAGGTAGCTGAATGGATGAAAGGGAAGGTGCAGGAGATTCAACAACTAAAGCAATTAGAACAATACCGAAAAGAATATTTGGGCAACGTGTCGCATGAGCTAAAAACGCCTATCTTTAATATTCAGGGTTATATATTAACACTTTTGGAGGGTGGTATTGATGATCCAAACATCAACATGCTTTATTTAAAGCGCACTGAAAAAAGCATTGACCGAATGATTTCCATAATTAGTGATTTGGAAGCCATTGCTAAGTTGGAGTCGGGCGAATTGGAGATGCACATGGAGAAGTTCAACCTCTACAATCTGGTGGAGGATGTTTTTGATTTGCAGGATGTTAGGGCTAAAAACAGAAAGGTGTCCTTGCGCTACGGCAAATCCATTGAAAAGAACACGCTGGTGAATGCCGACAAGCAACGCATTTTTCAGGTTCTCAGTAATTTGGTGGTCAATGCCATTCATTATGGCTTTGAGGGGGGCAATGTAACGGTCAGTTTTTATGATATGGACAAGGTGATACTGGTGCAAGTGCGTGACAATGGTATTGGTATACCCCAGACAGAGTTGCCACGTATTTTTGAACGGTTTTATCGGGTTGATAAGAGCCGTTCACGCGAGCAAGGCGGGACTGGCCTAGGACTGGCCATTGTCAAGCACATTATTGAAGCCCACGGACAAACCATTAATGTTAACAGTTCAGCAGGAAATGGAACTTCGTTTACATTTACCTTACAAAAAGCTAAATAATAATTCTAATATGAGCGATTCAGAGAATTATCGGATTTTACTGGTGGATGACGAACCAGACATCCTTGAGTTTTTAGGCTATAACCTTAAAAAAGAAGGTTTTATAGTGCAGACTGCCCAAAATGGACGTGAAGCTATTACCAAGGCATTGGAAATGCTTCCCCACTTGATTATACTAGATGTGATGATGCCTGGCATGGATGGCATTGAAACCTGTGAAGAAATTAAGAAACAACCGACTTTGAGAAATTCCTTGATAGCCTTCTTAACGGCACGTGGAGAGGATTATTCTCAAATAGCCGGTTTTGATGCGGGCGCTGATGATTACATTGGTAAGCCCATCAAGCCAAAAGTTTTGGTCTCGCGAGCCAGGGCGCTTCTCAAGCGCTACCGTTCGGGCGAGCAGGAAGACAACCCTAGTTCAAAACCTACCAACATTATAATTGGAGATCTGGAAATTGATAAAGAGCGCTATGTGGTGACATCTGCCGGCAAAGAACTATCCCTGCCCAAAAAGGAGTTTGAGCTGCTTTTATTGCTGGCTTCTAAACCCGACAAGGTTTTTACCCGGGATGAAATCTATAATGCTGTATGGGGTGACAGTATTATTGTAGGCGATCGGACCATTGATGTTCACATTCGCAAGCTGCGCGAGAAAATTGGACAGGATCATATACGCACCATCAAGGGGGTGGGGTATAAGTACCTTGAGTAAGCGCATAAAAAAAGCCGGTTTTAAACCGGCTTTTTTATTCAATCCCATGCTGATAGCCAAAGGCTAACTTAATTTTTATAGACCCACTCGTTAATGGAATCGTTGTAAAAGGTCCGGTCATCCGGCCATTCAATGATGCTTTTTCGCTCAACAGAAAGCTCAATGGCTCCAGACGCAATCATTTCTTCAAATAAGGTAAGTCCAATTGTTTTCAGGTCGTCTACTGGCATTATATGGGTATTAAAGACTTCCACCAGATGAGATATCTCATTACTGTCGTTTAGGTTGTACCAACCACCTACAGCACGATTCACATTTCCGCTGTGGTTCCTTGCGGGTCTTAATAGGTAATAGTAGTGACGGGTATCAACCGGATAATAGTAAATAAGCTCAAATTCATTAGCCAGATTCGCAAAGTAGGGTCTGTGCTCTGGTTGATGTCTGTTCTCCTGTAAAACGGTTTTCGGGCGCTTACCTATGTAGGTCACCAGATCAACCTTTAGGGAGTCGGGGTGGGTATAGGTAATCAGCTTTTCTGGTTGGTAGGGAGTTTCGGAACATCCCCATAAAAGGTGAACACATATTGCACAAGTTAATAGAATTTTACCCTTCATAATTCGATAGATGATTGAATATTATTGTGATTGTTTTTAAAAGTGATGCACAGACTCTTTCAAAGGGTCTGTGCACGCACTAATTGTGAGCTATAAAAGAGTCTAGTAATAAGTTACCTGTTGTGGTAGAAACTCAGTCCAGCCTGCAGTCCAATCTTCAGCTCCAAAGGCACCGATAAAAGGTACTTGCTCAAATTGAGCAGCTTCTGGTACGTTGTCCCATTTGGCATAGGTCAATAAAAGCGAACCTGCACTTGGGGTCATTTTTGGGCTTTCTACAAGGTCGAAAATTGAACCATCAATACCAGCTTCAGTCCAGGCAGCCAAACGCTTGTTGTTATAGGCAGGTGTGTTGAACCATGAAACGATATTCCATCCGGGGGTATCATTTCCTCTTAAGCCTAAACCGCGAGGTTCACTGTTGGGGTGGTTGCCACGGGCGACGCCTGCACCATCCAAGAAAGGAAGACCGGCAATAGTACCTTCCAGGGTTGCATCATATGCAGAACCGAAACCGTTTCCGCCCCATCCGTCAACACCGGCAATGATGGTGTTGCGAACGCGAAGCTCGTCTGCCAAAGCATAGCCACTGGTGTTACCACGTGAGTCATCAATGTAAAGACCATGCGGATATCCGGTCATGAATGAGTTATATATTTTTAATTTGCTGGCACGACGCAACTGGGCTGCGTGTTGGAATTGACCATTTACTGGTGTTTCTCTGGTTTTTTTAGGACCTATCAGGGTCATGTTTGAGAATTTACCAGAGGTAAATGGTTCAACAGCAGCTCCTGATCCGTTGTTGTCAACTTCAAATCCATTGGATCCGGATTGATCGGCCAATGCATTGTCACGAATACCAAGACCAAACTGCACATGACCACTGTATCCAAAGTCAACGTCAAAGTCGTCATCCAGACCACGGTAAGCTACCAGATATTTACAGTCTACGCTGCCTCCGAACCATTCAAAAGCATCATCCAAACCATAAGAAGCCTGTACATACTCAATGGTGGTACCTTTACCAACGCTACCCATTGTCAAAGTGTTTACTTCTTCATTGGGGTTGATGGGCACACCGGCATACTCGATGCGAACATATTTAATCACACCTGAACTGTGCGAAGCATCGTCCAGAGCCACTGAACCGCCATGATAAGCCTGGTAGTTACCTTCCATTTCAATGTTAAGGCCTTGATTGTTTACAGTTTCTCCGCAAACCACCAAGCCACCCCAGTCTCCCGGGTTTTTGCTACCTGCAGGTCTTTCAGAGGTCATCACAATAGGATTGTCAACAGTTCCCTCTGCCATTATTTTTCCTCCTCTTTGAATCACGAGAACCGCTTTTGTTTCTCTGTCGCCAAGAATTAGAGTTCCAGGCTCAATGGTAAGCACATTGTTCCCGCGGTCGATGGTATGCGTTCCATCTGCATTTTTTACATCTTTGCCAATGCGCACGTAACCATTCAAATGGTAAATTGTGTCGGCCGACCATGTGATTTCACCCAGATAGTTACCTGCGGCAATAGTTTTCAAAGGTTTGCTGATTACGGTAATTTCAAAAGGATCTGAGGGTGAGGAAGCACGATCCAAATTGTCAATAACGGTAAAGGTGAAGCGAATGATGTCTCTCAGGTCTTCTGTAATGGTATATTCGAAGTCATAGGTAGTGCTTTTCTCACCGTTTAAAGCATGCGTTTCGTATGCCCCGCCATTTTTTGCAATGATAATCTGTTTGGCTCCTTCGGGTGCATTAATGGTGACGGTGGTAGCCACAACCCCATTTTTCGCATTTTGTGCCGATGCGTTCGAAATAGAGACAGTTGGTACACCTCCTAAATCATCATCGTCTCCGCAGGATGTGAATACAGCTGTCGCCATCAACGAGACTAGCGAAAGTGTAAATAGTTGTTTTGAGAATCGTTTCATTTTTGTCTTTTTAAAATTTGATTTAAAATCTGATTTGAAATTTTAATTGATTAATTGATGCCTCAAAAGTAGACTTCTAGCATTAAGTCAGCATTAAGCGGGGATTAAAAGAAAAACAACAATCGGTAAAGAGATTGTTAAGTTCTCTTTACCGATTGTTTAGTGCTTTTAAAAATGGATACTTAATTATAATTTGTACCCTATTGTGAAAGTAATTAATGACCCTGGTCGATAGGACTGTAGAATCTGATCATTATTGCTATTTAATTCGTCATCCTGATTGGCATCTTGCAGAAGAATTACTTTTTGGTTTAGAATGTCTGATACGCCAAGGCGTACATTGAAATTATTGGAAAATGTTTTAGTAACTGAAAGGTCTATGATGTTTCTGGGCATTTCCCAAACATCAGGATATTCCAGGATTTGTCTGTCAGACGTCCAGAATCCTGTGCTAAAGATGCGCTCTCCTACCACATTATAAAGAATATTAGCTTGCCATCCATTAGCATCATTACTGTAGTATATTCCCGTGTTAAGAATATAGGGCGACTGACCTTGTAAGGGTCTGTTATCCGTGTCGCGTCCATGTCCCGCACCAGCTCCAATGGTTATTTCGCTGCGAATAAGGGCTGCGTTTAACAAAACCGAAAAGTTATCAAGGATTTTGGCGTCTATAATGCCGGACAGCGATTTCCTGGCATCTACTTCAATACCATACGAGTAAGCCGACTCCGCATTGTTTAAACTAAAGTTTTTTGCACCCCCGGAACCTGCACCTGGTTCAAACATGGTTTCTATGGGGTTTTCAAATTTCTTATAAAATCCACCAATATTAACCATTTCTGATGCAGAGGGATAGAACTCCCAACGCAAGTCAAAATTGTCAATAAGCGCATCCTGAAGAAAAACGTTTCCTTTTTTATTAAAGTTGTAATTGAAATCGTAGAAACTAAAGGGTGCTCTTTCGCGGAATTCCGGTCTGTTGATGGTCTTTCCGTAAGCTGCCCTTACCAACGATTTGTCATTAATGGAGTAAGATAAATTAAAGGATGGGAACAGATCTGTGCTCTGATAAATTTCGTTAACTGGTCCGGAGGTGGTTGCGCTGACCATCGTTTGCGTATAGTCTTCTATGCGAACCCCCGATACAAGGGTAAGTTTGGTGGTAAACGGGATACTGGCCGAAAGGTAATAGGCTTTTAAAGAACTGGTGGCCTGGTACGAGTCATTTGGGTTGGACTGCTCATCCACTTTTAAATGACCGGGTTTAATGTTTTCCGGCTGAAAAAATTGATCAATGGGGAGGCTCCGTAATTGCTGGTCAAATAAATGTTCATGTGCAAAACCAATATTTCGTGCTAAAAACTCACGGTCTTTTTCTTCGAGGTAGGCTCCAGCTTTTAGGACAGGTTTAAATTGAGGCAGGCTGTTGATTCTTATCTTCTGCGTTAAGTTAACCGACAAAGATTTCGAGTTTTCTTCCATTTCTGAATAGAAACGCCCAAGAAAAAAGGGTTGTGCTGCACCATTGGGGACATAAATAATGGCGTCAGAGCGGTCGCCGTTGACTTCCTGCAGGTCGGATCTGTAACGCTTGTAATCCGGCATTTGACGATTTGTAAAACCGTAGCCCGCAATCCATTGGACTTCTGTTAGTTTATCGAAAAATGTGTGCTGGCCATTGAATTGACCGGTGTAAATCGTTCTGTATACCTGCTGAAAGCCGTGATTAGAAGGAAAATAATTAAAGTCGTAATGATTTCCGCCCCTGTTTACATATTCGTATTTTGCATTCTGATTAAAGAGGTTTTTGAAATCAATGCTGTGATTGGGATTAATGATCAGGCCATAGTTATGGATAAGCCCAAATCTAATATTTTGTGAATAGCGGTGATCGTTGTACCAATAAATTGGTAAGCTTTTATTTTCCACCCTATTATAGGCATCGTAATCATGCCTGTCAACCTCTTCAAATGTGCTGCTATTGCTGTAGTTGACCGAAGTCATGTGTCCCAGTGTCATAGATCCAAGCGGCTGATTAAAAAAGCCACTTAACGAAACACCCTGATTCAGCATGGCTGTGCTCTTTTCCTCTACCCAGTTGTTTTTAAAGGCTTGTCCGATGGTAGCACGTACATTATCATGGCTTACTGAGCGTAAATCTGAGGGGACCTCAGATGGAAGGTCATAATGACCTCTGTTAAACCCGGTCCAATGCCCTTCATAGCGTTCCACACCATAAAAATCTTTGAAAGTGGTTCCTGGTTCATAGCTGTTGCTGTAACTAAGCTCAAACCCACTGTGGTTGGGGATGCTTTTGGTATATACTTTGACTGCCCCGCCTGAAAAATCACTCGGTAAATCGGCGGAGGGACTTTTAAAAACCATAATGCGCTCCAATTGGCTACTGGGAATGATATCAAAGGAGAAGGATCTCACATCGTCTTCCATACTTGGTGCGTATATGTCATTCAACAACACAGCATTGTATCTTTCATTCAAGCCTCGGACAACGATGAAGCGGTTATCAACAATGGTAACGCCCGGAATGCGGCGGACAACCTGACTGGCATCCCTGTCCTGTGACCGACTGATTTGCTGAGCTGAAACACCCGACACTACAAGGTCAGCATTTCTTATTGAGTTGATTAATGATACATCCGTATGCTGCACCCGTCGGGCAACAACGGAAACTCCCTGAAGTTGCTGCGTGGCCTCACGAAGCGGGATATTCAAGGTAGATGCCCTTCCTGCATCCACTTTGACGTTTTCCACTATGGTGGTCTCGTAAGAAATAAAAGATATTTGCAGGTTATAGCTGCCTGGTTCGAGGTTCTGGAGTTCAAACTCACCATCAAAATTGGTGGTCACACCAATATGAGTGCCTTGAATCAGCACAGCTGCACCAACAAGTGTTTCATTATTGGATGGATCCAGAATAACCCCTTTTATAGAGCCGGTTTGTGCATTCAGGTTTAGAGATTGAATAACAAGAATAGTGATCGTCAGGAATATCAACTTTTTCATTAATGATGCTAGAACTAGTTTCACAGGAGTATTTTTTTGGTTAAAATTTTTATTTATTAATCACCACCGCATCTTTTGGGAAATCAGTTCCCCTTAATTAACGGCTACAATTCCTAGAGGTGTGAGGCTCTGGTTGTGTTAACTTTTGTGCTGCAAAGTAAAGGGTAATACAGATGATTAAGGGGCACACTAATATTACTATATGATTAACATTACGTAACGGAATTATTAACTACCGGGAAGGCCTTAAGAATTAGTGTCATAATCCCTTATGAGGTATTTAACGTTCATTTAACACTGGGAAAATTGGACAAAAAAAGGGGTTGACAGCATCGCTGTCAACCCCTTTTTAAGTGCTTGGACTCTTCTTTAGCCCTCCTTTATTTTTTGTATTTCCTTATGGTGTTGAACTACCAGGGCTTCATATTTCTGTCGCGATCGTTGTCGGTGATCGTCAAATTCCGTGGTTAATTTTTCAAGGTCTTTTTTGATTTTTCTGGAGGCCATATTGCTTCGCTGAAGAATCAGTAAGGCCATTCCTGTAACTGCTAAAAGCACAAAAAATATGAAGATGACGATGCTAATGAACAAAGACTTTTGCATGTTCATGCCTAAAAAGGTAAAGGCATCTTTTTCACTGATGGTTTGCTGCAGCTCTTTATTGGTTCTATCTAGCTGATTGTTAAGTGCAGTTATGGTTGAGTCTTTAGAGACTATGGTTGATTCCAGCCTTGAAATGGTGCTGTTCTTCACTTTTATGGTGTCGTTGATATTGGTTTTTAATCGCTTGAACCAAGAGTCGAAAATCAGGACGTACTGGTTCCAACTGGAAGCTTCCTTTTGTACAAATTCGAGTTGCTCCTCAATGCTGGCGTCACTAATGTATGGCTTTTGGGCATTGATGGTGCCATTGGCAATAAGTAATACCAGTGCGGCAAATATGAATCTTCTCATGCTTTTATAATTTTTTTGGGATGAATTAATAGATTATTAACGCCGGGTTATCGTTGTTTATTGCAAGATAGGGAGAAAAATAGTGTGATGTAAATTAAAAATCGATTTAAAAAAAGAAACCACTCTTAAACCGGGAAGTTTATGAGTGGTTTCATTGTGAAATGGTTTAGATTAGAAGGGAAAATCTTCTTCAAAACTGACGCCGGTTTGCTCCTCTTGTCGGGGCTTGTCGGCCAGTTTATGCGTACCGTTGCCATTGATGTAAATGGCTCTGGAAGGGGGTAGTACCGGACAAGGATATTCACAGGCACCGCAACCAATGCAAATGCTCTGATCAACTTCCGGAATTAGTAAGCCGTTTTTATAGGGCACCATGTTCACCGCTTTGGTGGGACAATGCTCTGAACAAGCGCCGCAATCTGTCCCGTCGGTATGTACAATGCAATTCTCCTTCAGGAATATGGCTACACCCAGTTGGGTGAGCTGTTTCTCTTCCATAGGTAAAGGCAAAATGGCGCCTGTGGGACAAGCCTCTGCGCATTTATGGCAATCGAAATTGCAATACCTGGTTTCGTAATCCATGAAAGGCTGCATAAATCCACTCAAGCCATATTGCGTAATGGATGGCTGTAACACGTGGGTGGGACATGCCGAAACGCAGAGCGAGCAAGCGGTGCAAATATTGTTGAATCGATGCACGCTACCTGCCCCCGGAGGGGCAGGGTAGTAGTCCCTTTTATTTAAGGTCAAATTTTGTTGTGACGGACCGAGCTTGTTTTTCTTTAAGGCATAAATACTGGATCCGGCCATTAATGCAGCCCCGGTAATCAGTAGCTTTCGACGGTCGTTGTTGGTCTTGTGCACTGCGCCATGGACTGGTATGACTTCCTCTGGCTTCACTTTGGCATTGGGTTTAATAAAGCCAAATTTCAGGGCGGCATCGGGACAAACATCCAGACAATTAAAGCAAGTCACGCAACGGCTTACATCTACCGCCTGATTTTTAATGCTGATGCACTCGCTTTTGCATACGGCAGCACATTTGCCGCATTTGGTGCAGTTGTCGGGGATGAAGCCTACTTTAAGCAAGGCGACTTTGGAACCAAGACCTAAAAAGGTACCAACCGGACAAATGACGTTGCAGAAGAAGCGCCCCCTGGTCCATGAGAGTATGGCAATGAAAAGAAATAGCCCCAAAGTAATGGAAGTCGGCAACCAGGCTACATGGTACAATTTGACGTGGTGCAAGGTGTAATTTCCGGAACTCTGCATCCACGTGGCCAGGGTGTTGTTGATGCCTGTGGCGATGGGTTCCAGTAAGTACGAAAAGAACCTGCCAGCTATGCTGTATGGGTCGAGCCAGGCCACAATAAAGCCAAAACCGCCCACCATGGCTACCGCCATGATGCCCAAAAAGGAATAACGCCAAATGGGATGTGCTTTTTTGTATTTGAAAAACACCCTTTTCCGGGACACTTTTTTAGCTATGTAGTTGATGATGTCCTGTATGATGCCTAGCGGACAAATGGTGGAACAATAAAAGCGCCCCATGAACAGGGTCAGCACCAGAACAATAATAAAACCACCAGCCGTAACCAGAGACACCGTTTGTACAAACTTTAAGAGGGATGGAACAAACTGAAGGTAGAGTATTTTTGAAAAGGTGGATTCTTCAAAATATTCATAGATATCTATAAAAAGAGCCAGGGTAAGCAAAAGGACTATGATTCCCAGCGCCACCCTGGTCTTTTTCAGGATTGAAAATAAATGCATGCTTTAGCTGATTCTTATTCGGTTAATAGACAGACTTTCCAGATCGGTGGTGCCAAATCCCATTTCTTCAGCAATTCTGATATGGGCAATTTCATGGGGCTTAGAGCCAAACATCAGGGTAGCAGCGGTGTCCACAGCAACTATGTCGGTGCCGGCTACCAGCGCTTTTAAGTCTACCACATCATCCAGTGATACGCCGCGTGGACCATTGCGGGTCATCATTCTGTATCCATCCACGATGTTCAAATCGGGCTTGCGGTAAAGCAGGAAATCGGCTATGCACTGGCTTAAATCGTTGCCATGGTAAAAGCGTCGATCCCAGACAACCCCCATGAGGTTTTTCATGCAGAGGGTGACTGTGGTGGAGCCGTGGTGCTTGAGTACCGGAACGTTGATAAATACGTCGGTACTCAGCAACAGCTCGTGTACTTTGGCTGTTTTGAGTGACTTACCACCGGGGATGGTCACTTCTCTATAATTCCGTTCGTTGTTGCCCGGAACAATGGTTCCGCCATTGGCTTTAACGGCGTCTTCAATTTGGCTGTTTCTGTAGCAGCGATCCCACTGGTCGCAGGTGTGGTCAAACACAAAAACATCAGAGGCACCTGCTTCAAAGGCCGATTTGACGATTCTGCCGACCAGCTCGGGATTGGTGTTGGCCGCCCTTTCGGGAGGTGTGTCCCATCCTATATTGGGTTTAACCAGCACTTTCTGACCGGGTTTAACGAAACGTTTCATGCCACCAAGGGCTTCAATGGCTTTGTCGAACATCGCTACAGGTTCCCCTCCGCGAACAGCCGCCAAATCATAAGTCCCGTCCGCTGCAGGTTTAGACGCCAAAGCGTCAAAACCTCCAAATACAGGGGTCAAGGCACCTACCAAACCTATGCCTACACTTTTGGTTACAAATTCTCGTCTCTTCATATCAGTGCTTTTAGTCGTATTAAACGTGTTGTCCTTTAATCGGACTTGTATGTCCTTATATATGTGGACATTGCTTAAAAATACAATAAAACAGATTGCTGCGCCAGCGCACTTTCTTATTTGTAGTTGGTTTAAATAAGATCTGAGTGTAAAGGGCAGATATTAAGGCAGTTGAATGTTAAGTGATAGACAGAAGTGCCCTTGTTAATGGGTTGTTAATAAAGGCACTGTTGCTTTTTAGAGGTCTGATAATTCCTGATTAAAGGGTTGGGTCTTGTTCCTGGAGGGGGTTAGCATTTACCCGGGTGTCGAAATTTTCATTTTTTTGTATTATTCCAGCCTAGTTTCCAGCTCACGAAGTTAAGTCAGAGTGAGCTTTCGCCAATCGTATCAAACATAATAGTTTTACTAATACGATTTTTGGATTTGAAAACAATGAAAAATTTATATAATTTGCAGGCTGTATTTAGATAGTCATTTGAAATAAAGAGTTTTAATTTTTGAAAAATAAACCTTTAACCCATTATTATGTTCGGACACAAGTGCTTCTTACGCATTGGCCAGCTCAACGATGCCAGTCTGGCCGGCCTCACCAATGACGGCTATGAATTAATGACCTGCAGCTACTCCTTTGCGCAGGGAACCGACCAGAACGGTCAGGCACAAACCGAAGTCGTCGGGGGCATCATCGACATGGTCTACCCCAACGTCCCCACCAAAGAACTCGTGGAATGGATGAAAGCCTCCAGCAAACTGTTGAATGGGGCCATCGTTATTTGCGATGCCGAGGGAACACCCTTGGAGAAAGTCCTTTTTGAAGATGCTGCTTGTGTAAGCATGGAGATCAACTTCATGGAGACGGGCAGTTCCTACACAAGCACCAGTTTCACACTATCAGCCCGCAAAATAGTCATTGGGTCAGTAGATAAAATCAACAAATGGGTCAACCTTAAAAACTAACCACATGAACCTACCCAGTTACGATCAAACAGACACCAGTCTTTCAGTTAATTTTTCACTCGAAGGAGAGAATGCCGGCCGCAAATATTCTGTGGCCCAATTCAACATGGTATTTACCCAAGCCACTGACGACAAAGGAGAGCCTCAGGATTTTGTGCGCGGTGGCAAAATGCTCATCGTCTTAAAAGAGTTGGTGTCAGAAAACATACACTTATGGGCCATGAAATCCAGCATCCTCAAAGAAGGTGAAATCGTTTTTAGTCGGGAAGGCGCCAACGCCGTATTAAAAGTAAAATTCAAAAACACCTATTGCATCGGCTTCGACCGGGTGATTGATGCCGTAGGTGGCATAAGTACCGTCTTAACAATTTCGCCCGAGCAGGTGTGGTTAAACGAGATTGAATTTTACAACCGCTGGCCTAACAATTAAGAAAGGAATTTCTGCATGAATGGATACAACAAGCAATATATCACACGGGCCGACTTCCAAAGCCTGACAAGTGTACGCATACCCTATACCGGCTTTATTAAAGGTGAAGGCTATGCCTACACCGCTTTTGGGTTTATACCGCCAGCTCATCAGCAGCGCGTTAGTGCGCCCAACAGAGTGCCCTACAACCGGAGTTTCAATCAGACAACCCTGACGCAGTACATAGACAAATCACCTGAAGCACAAGCGCGCAGTCTCAACATCCAACCCGACGATCTGGTCAAGTTATTGGTGACCAAACGGCCGGGTGGCGGCTACAACATCAACATGGGAAATGGGCACTATGAGCAGGTTTCTGCCGAGAGCAAGCTCATCAGTACCATAACCGACACGCCTACCGGATTGAAATACGAAATTGGCTATTTCGACAAAGCCACCGGAAAGGGAAAAACCTCCGGTGGCCTTTTGCGTGAAATGCACATCACCTTTGCCAGCACCGCCGATCAAATGCCACCACTGGAAATCCCCGGAGAAATCAACCTCTCTGCCAGCAAAGTCCTCATGGAGCTGCCCACCAAAGAGCAAGTAGTCCAGAAAAGAATCTTCTGGCTACCCTACGGATGGATCTTCACCGACCCCAACGGCACAGCTTCCAGCGATGCCACGCCCTTTAGAGCCCACAAATCCTACGTCCTGTCTGACGCCCTCTTATGGATATCCCTCATCGGCAGCATGTCCCGCCCCCGCGCCAACAACCGCTCCACCAACTTCTGGGCCTGGTTTGGTAAGTTTTTTGGCAAAGTGGAAGAAGTGGGGAGTGCAGTATCACCGAAGGAGGCCTATGGGGTGGGGAGTGCAAAAACACCAACTCACATTGCCGAAAAAGAATATGGGAAAGGAAATTATAGTACATGGATAAAAGAAAGTCCAAATATGTTTTATGATCTTACAAGGGATTCTGTTCTATTAATAAGGCCAACCGGAGACTCACTTCTTTATATTAGACCCACTCAGAACCCTCTTGGTGTAAGAAACAAAGTCCCTACGAACTTTAAAAACAACTCTAAATAATGGTATTATGAGAATTAGAATTGTAATAGGTACACTACTTTTTAGTTTTTTAATAAGTAATTGTAAACCCAACTCTGAACACCATCCCCAACTGACAAAAAGCCAGTGGGAAGACATCTTTGATACTGCACTTAATTTCATTAACCAAACTTTGCCGGACAGCATATCAACAAATGCTTTAGACTTGTATCACAAATACGATAATGAGAATACCCGTGAATCTGTGTACAACTTATACCTGAATGGCCAACAAGTATTTAACTACAGCTCCGATCAAAGTATAATTCAAGAAATAGTGGAAAGACAGAATATTGAAATTGAAAGTAGCCTTAAGAATTTGCCATCCACTGCAGTCACCTTTGCAAAAGACACAATTGATCTTAAAACTAACCTGTTTTTCATATCCCAACCTCTGTTAATTAAAGAAAATCTGATCAATATTGTATTCAGATTAAAGCAGCCCAAGACGAATATCACCAGAAATTGGGTGTTTGTATATATAAAGGAAAATATACTGCTAACCCCAATAGCCATCTACGATGAACAGACAGGGATTTTCTGGGAGCAGCATGACTTATAGCAACCAAACAACTTAGGAAGGTCATAAAGGGAACCAGGTTCCAAAGAGGATCTACACTGGATATTTTTCTTTGATAATTCCGGAGGATATCTTCGCCTAAAAGCTTATTATGACTATCAAGTTGATGAATATTTTATTGGGCAAGATCTTTAGTACTTCTTCTCATCGACTATCTCCCCGGCTGCATCGCGGATGATCCAGGTGCCTGATTTTTTGCCCTGATCGTAGGTCATTTCGTAGCGCTGAATGCCATTTTCATCCCAAATGCCCCAAGTGCCATGTTTTACGCCATCGAGGTAATTGGCTTCAGCCATTTTGTTACCCGACTGGTCGTAGGTGATCCATGTGCCGTGCATTTTGTTTTGCCTGAAAGAGCGCGTTTCGTTCTTCTGGCCGTTTTCAAAATAGATGGTGGTAATGCCTTCTTTTTCCCCTTTGGCAACGGTCATTTCAATATGGATATTTCCTGATGGGAAGTATTCAATGTAGGTGCCCGAATAGAGTTGCCCTCTATGGTCGTAAAATTTTCCGTCTTCGCCCTCCACCAATTGAGCCTGTATGTGTGAAAATGAGGCAAGAAATGCAATAAAAAATAAAATTGTCTTCATGGTTTTAATCTTTAGCAGTGGCTACTCCGTTATCGTCTTTGACAGAGATTATTGATTAAAAACTCCCGACAATGAATTCCTGTGGTAGAATTATAACGTAAATATAGCACTGAGGTTGTGTTTTTCCTACTATTATTTTGGGGGTTTCAAAAAAAACACCACTCTGGTGACAGAGTGGTGCTACTTGGTTTGTTCTGAATGATGACTAAATTGTGCCCTTAACTTATTTGTCCAAAGTCTCCATTTGAAGATTCAAAGCGTGCAGTTCGTTGCTGTTAAGTTTAATGGGTTTTGTTTCGTTGATGCCGTAAGAAATGTAGTTGGCCAATACTTTGTACTCACCAGCTTTTACGTTCTCAAAAACAAATTTACCATCAAAATCGGTATAGGTCCTTAAATCGGTACCTTCCACACGTACTTCTACGCCAGTCAATGACTCGCCGGTGGTTTTGTCCAAAACTACACCTGTAATGGTATTGTTTACTGCAGGAGCTGAAGCAGGTTCAGCGGGGTTGCTGGCAATGGCTGTACTGCTTAAACCTACGACCATTAATGCTGTCAGAATAATTGCTTTTGCTTGCATAATATTTTATTTTTTAGATTTCAAATTAAGAAGGCTCTTATGAAGGCCTTTTGTCTCTTTGTTCGAAAGCAAAAGTAGTGCAGCAATGTTAACTGAGTATTAAATGCCGGTTATGAGTGCTTTAAGAAATTGTAAAGAAAATGGTGACGTCTATTGTCAGGCTATACCAATGGTCAATTAAGGCATTATGCCTATATTTAAGGGTGCTTATCAGAATCTTTATAAAAACGAATCATTATGGCCATGATAAAAAGAGTCTTATTTGGTGTGATCACCTTGTTGTTGGTTGCCTGTTTTTCGAAATTGAGAGCTCAGCATTTCTGGGCCAAAACGGGATCATTTACCACATTCACGGATATTGGCGAGCCTGGTATTAAAGGAAACGCCAGTTATAGTGAACCCGAACAGAAGTACCGAGTGACCGGTTCCGGAGAGAATATTTGGTTGGGTGAGGACAGCTTTTCTTTTCTTACCAAGAAAATGAAGGGCGACTTTATTGTTCAAACGCAGTTTCAGTTTTTGGGACAGGGGCATGACCCGCATCGCAAAACCGGCATCATGTTCAGAAGCTCTGTCTCAGAAGGATCGCCCATGGTCGCTTGCACCATTCATGGTGATGGGTTGACTTCCTTGCAGTTCCGCAGGACAGAAGGGGCTGATGTTGAAGAAATTAAATTTGATATCAGTGGCCCGGATGTGTTGCAGCTGGAAAAGAAGGGGAATATTTACACCATGTCAGTGGCTCATTTTGGGGAAGTCTATCAGAGTAAAGCCATTGATGATCTGGATCTGGGTGAGGTCCTGCTGGCCGGATTATTTGTGTGTGCCCATACCGATGAGGTAGCAGAAACAGTAGAATTTTGGAATACCCGACTCTTTAATACGGCGCCTGATGACCTGGTGCAATACCAGGAATATTTAGGCAGTTTACTGGAAGTGATGGATGTGGAGACCGGTCACCGCAGCGTACTGGCCGAAGATCCTGGCTCGTGGCAAGCGCCTAACTGGACGCCGGACGGAAAGACCTTAATCTACAATGCCAGTGGTTTGTTGTATAATTTTGACTTGAAATCGCGTCAATCCAGTGTTTTAAATACGGATTTTGCCACTAATAACAACAACGACCATGTGTTGACCTTCGATGGCCAGCAAATTGGTATCAGTCACCACCCTGCAGAAACCGGTGGACAATCAGTTGTTTACACTTTGCCGGTAACGGGAGGTGTTCCTAAGCGGGTTACAGAAAAGAGTCCATCCTATTTGCATGGCTGGTCGCCCGATAATCAGTTTTTGGTTTATACCGGTGAGCGAAATGGAGAGTATGACATTTATAAAATTCCTGCCGAAGGCGGCGAAGAAATTCGTTTGACGACTGCCAAAGGCCTCGACGATGGTTCAGAGTATTCTCCGGACGGTAAATACATCTATTTTTGCTCAACCCGAACTGGTACCATGCAGGTATGGCGGATGGAACCGGATGGCTCTGATCAGGTTCAACTGACTTTCGACAAGCTGAATGATTGGTTTCCACATGTTTCGCCCGACAATAAATGGCTGGTTTTCGTCTCTTTTCCGGAAGAAGTCCCTGCCGACCAGCACCCCTTTTATGAGCGGGTGTACCTGCGCATAATGCCCATTGAAGGTGGCGAGCCTAAAGTCATCGGGTATCTTTACGGCGGACAGGGAAGCATTAATGTCCCCAGCTGGTCGCCCGACAGCAAAAAAGTGGCCTTTGTCAGTAATGGTTATTTTGGGAAATAGAACAAAAACAAAGCCCTCGGTAAATAATGATTTACCGAGGGCTTTGTTTATTCTTCGTTGTGGGTTGTACTGGATTCGAACCAGTGACCCCTACCCTGTCAAGGTAATGCTCTAAACCAACTGAGCTAACAACCCCATTGTTGTGCTGCAAATGTAAGGGAAATTTCTATATGTGCGGTGCATGTCAAACAAAAAAAGATCCTTGATAAAGGACCTTTTTTTGAGATTTTGATTCGTGCTGATTTCTAAAGGAAAGGTGATTTCTAATTCGGGCACAAATCTAGACATTTATTAACAATACGCAATACCTTTGGATTATTATTTTTCTTCATTGGCTCTTCTAGCATCTAGATCGGTAATTATCTCTTCCATTTTTTTGTCGCTCAGCTTGTAGAAAATCATGAACAAACCTGAAATAAGCGCGGCGATGCCCGGTACATAACTCATCATGTATTTAATGCCCTTGATGGTTTCGGGGTTTTGTTCCACATTGGCCTGAAATCCGTAAATGGCCAAAAGCCACAGGGTTATGGAACCACCCAGGGTCCATCCCAGTTTTTGCGTCATGCTGGAGGCCGAAAAGACCAGACCGGTAGCGCGGCGACCTGTCTGCCACTGCGAATAATCGGCCGTGTCGGCATACATTGACCACAGCAAGGGGAAAATGATACCGGCACAGAAACTGATGAGTGCTTGCAGTATATAAATAAGGTAGAGGTTGTCGCGGGTCACAAAGTTGAAAAAGATACTTAGAATGGCCGCTCCAAACATGGCATACATAAAGGTCTTGCGCTTGCCCAAAAAGGCTGAAACAGGTTTGGCCATAATTACGCCAATCATGTTGGTGGCTTGACCCAATAGTAGGTAAAAGGTGCTGTAGGCAAAGGTCATTTTTGAAAAGGCAACGGCCGATTCGCGGGTAAAATCATCACTGATGTAGTATTTAAAATAATACATGGCCACCCCGTCGCGCACCGAGTTAAATATTAAGGTGGCCACCCCGGCTCCTAGAAGCACAAACCAGGGAATGTTTTTGCCGAGGTTTCGGAGATCTTCTTTGAGGTTGTTTTGCTGATCTTTAGGAGGAGTTATCCTTTCCCGGGTCCACGAGAAAGTCATCAGGAAAAAGCCTATAGCAATAACACCAATCACCACCATGGTCAGCTGATACGCGGTTGATACCGGCACAATACCACCAAAGAAGTCAACCATGGGTTGAAATATGGCTACCACGAGCAGACTACCTCCGAAAGCAAAAATCATGCGGTAAGATGCAAAGCTGGTGCGCTCATTGCCATTGGCGGTCATCACACCCAGCAGACTGGCATAGGGCACATTAATCGCTGTATAGGCCATCATCATTAGGGTGTAGGATATGTAGGCATAGACAATTTTGCCGGTCAGGTCCAGATCAGGAGTGGTAAAAAGCAGAACCCCAATAATAGCAAAGGGGAAGGCCACCCATAAGAGATAAGGCCTGAATTTTCCCCAGCGGGTCCTGGTGCGGTCGCCAATGATGCCCATAATTGGGTCGTTAGCGGTATCCCAAATTCGGGTAACCAGGAACATAGTACCCGCTGCCGCTGCTGGAATGCCGAAAACATCGGTGTAAAAAATGGCCAGATAGAAGGTGAATATCTTCCAGAACATGGAGGAGGCCGCATCGCCAAATCCATAGCCGATTTTTTCTTTGAGACTGACTTTACTGATGGTCATATGAATTAATTTTTATGGTAAAGGGATTACTGCTTAATACGATGGGCCAACTCCATGAGGGCTCTGGTATTATGATAGGGACACTTCCAGAAACCTGCTTTTGGGTCGGAAAGCACCGGCTTTCCTTTGGCATCTATTCTCAAAAACCATTCGCCATTTTCGGAATCAATCAGGTTTTGCCGGATGTAGGCCCATAGGGCATACACTTTTTCCAGGTAAAGCGGATTACCAGAAATTTGCCAGGCGTCCATGAAGCCGACCATGCCTTCGGCCTGAACCCACCAGTGGCGGTCTTCGTCCAGATGGTTGGAAGTTAAGTCTTTTTCATATAATAGGGAACCATCTGCTGCCCAACCTTCGCGAAGGGTTACCTCGGCCATGCGCAAGCTCATGGCTTGCACCTCTGCTAAAAGCAGTTGGTTGCCTAACACTTCTGCCGCTTCATGCAAAAGCCAGGCGCCTTCTATATCATGGCCATAGGAAACCATATTGGATTTAACGGTCCAGTCGCTTTCAAAGAATAGATGAAAATGCGCAGTAGAATGATCAATGATTTTATCCAAAAAAACCCGAATAAGTGCTTCCATTTTTTGTGCAAGTTCCGCATTGGGCCATACTCGGTAAAGATTGGTGTAAGGCTCAATAATATGCAGATGGGTATTCATGGACTTGGGCTCATTGGCATCTTTGGCACTCAGACGCATATCTTCCATTGGTTCCCAATCGCGCGATAGTGCCTCGAGGTAACCGCCATGAAGGGGATCAAAACTGTGTTTTTCAATCAGATGGTACAGTTCAATGGCATAATCAAGGCTCTTCTGATTTTGTGTGGCCTTATAATATTCCGATAAGCCATAAATACCAAAGCCTTGTGCGTAAATTTGTTTGCGCCCGTCCAGTAATTCACCCTTGTGGTTGACACTCCAGAAAAGCCCTCCATGCTCCTTATCCCAAAAGTATTCAATGAGGTATTGATAAGCCCTGTGGGCTAATAGAAGATAGGCTTCATCCTTCAAAAAATTATAGGCCGAAGAGAAAGTCCACAGGATGCGCGCATTCAGCACAACGCCTTTGGGCGTTAGCTGAACAGGGCGTCCTAAACGGTCCACCTCTCCATAAAATCCTCCTAACTCATGATCAATGGTATGGTCCTGCCAAAATTGAAGGGTGTCTTTATAGGTTTCAATCAATTGAGTCTTAATGGTGGTTGACAATTGTTGCATCTTTTAGGCTTGTCGGTGAATTAAAGAAATTTTTTGTTGTTATCAACCAGCTGGTTGATGCGCTTGACTGAAGCGGCGCTTGTCAATTCGTCCTGAGGTGTGTGTAGACAGTAATCCACCAATTGCTCAATACTTGAAACAGCCACGTGCATACGGGTATCAGAAGCGGCATAAAAGATAAGGACTTTTCCGTCTTCTTCGGCAATCCAGCCATTAGAAAATGCAACATTGGAGACATCTCCCACACGTTCCGACTCCAAAGGAGCAATGAAATGTCCCGCCGGTTTATGGGTGATGACCCATGGTTTTTCCAAATCTGTCATAAACACATACAAGGTATAGCGCAGTCCCGCCGCCGTATTTCTAACGCCATGGGCCAATTGCAGCCAGCCTTTTTCGGTGCGGATGGGGGCGGGTCCCAGACCATTTTTTACTTCATAGATGGTGTGATAGGTCTTGGCATCTACAATGACTTCTTCTTTGACTTCGGCTTTGGTGATGCTTTCTGAAAGACCAAAGCCAATACCGCCACCCTTGCCGGTATCAATGAAACCATCTTGTGGACGGGTGTAAAAGGCATATTTGCCCTCTATCAGATGTGGAAACAATACCACATTGCGCTGTTGCCCGGTGGTCGATATTAAATCGGGCAGCCTTTCCCAGTTGATTAAATCCTTGGTGCGTGCGATGCCTGCTGAGGCCATGGCACTGCTGGTGTCACCTTTTGGTGCAGAAGGGTCTTTACGCTCGGTGCAAAACACGCCGTAGATATAGCCATCGTCGTGTTGCGTCAGACGCATGTCGTACACATGGGTATCGGGCTCTTCGGTTTGGGGCAAGGTAATGGGTCGATCCCAGAAGCGGAAGTTATCTACACCGTTGGGGCTCTCAGCTATGGCAAAAAACGATTTCCGGTCGTTGCCTTCCACACGTACGGCCAAAAGGTATTTGCCCTTCCATTTAATAGCGCCGGCATTGAAAGTAGCATTAAAGCCAATTCGCTCCATAAAGAGCGGATTGGTGTCGGGGTTCATATCAAATCGCCAGTGCAATGGAATATGGTCGCGGGTAAGAATGGGGTTTTTATATCTGCTATAGATGCCGTTGGTGCTGAATAGCTCTTCGTTGGGCTTTTGAAGGAGTTGCTCGTGAGCTGCTTTGATGTGCTGATAGCGGCTCAAAAAAGGATCGTTTTGCATAATTGTGTATATTTTGATTTATTGGTTGTCTATTATTTTATAGTTCGTTATTGTTTTGTATATCACTGAACGATCTATTGTTATTTCTTCTGCTGGGAAAACTCGCTCCAGTCCTTCATTAACCAAATGTTTTCCTGGTTGACAAAGGTTTTAAAATCTTCTGCTGCCGGTTGGTTGGCATGAGGCACATAGTAATGTCCCAGATCGCGGTTGCGCCAAACCATGGCATAGGTTATTTTCCGGGTCCATTCCGTGGCATTGATGGCAGCTCCTAAGGTTTCGGTGTACCAGGTTTCATCCCCAATACCATCTAGACCGGTCTCTGTAAAGGCGGCGACTTTTCCGGTCTGGTGGGCATATTTCGCAACTATTTCTAGTTTTTCAATAGCCGCTTTTAGTCCTTCTTCACCCTGTCTCAGGTCGTGGTAATTATCCATACCAATTACTTCGATGATATCGTCGCCCGGGTACCAGGTGAGGTACTCTTCCAGGTTGGTGAAATGGCGATCGGGCGAGTAGGCAGTCAGGAAATTGGTGACTCCATTCTCGTGCAGATATTCTATACTAAAGCGGAAAAGTGCTTTCAATTCTTCGGGTGAAGTCAATGAGGCGCCCCACCAAAACCAACTGCCGTCCATTTCGTGCCAGGGGCGGAAGATAAAGGGTACGGTCTCGCCCTCTTCGGTTTTGAGCGCTTTGAAAAAGTCAGCTACTTTTTCCATGTGGACAAGAAATTCGGCGTGGTGCGAACCACCGGGAAGGATGTGTTGGACTACCACTTCGTCGGTATCCCAAGAGCTTTTAGTGCTGTCCACAGCTGAAAAGGGGTGCCAGCTAAAGGTGTTGACACCGCCATTATTGTGCGCCCAAACAGCCAGTTCTTTCATGGTCTGAAAAGGTACACTGTCAAGGTTCTGTGAATGGCCTAATTCCAAACCTCCCAGTTCCCAACCAAAGAGTGCCGGATAATCACCGGCTAGGCGTTTAACGTCCGATTCACCTTCAACATATTTCCAGCCAATACCGTAGGCCAGATCGTCCTGGTGCCCAAAAAGGGTCGCTTTGCCGGCAATGGCCTGCAAGTTTTCAAATAGGATTTGCGAAGATGATTGAGGGGCTTCTTCCTGCGTTTTGGGTTGGCACGACCAAATTGTAGCCATGGCAACTATGGCCATTGTTAATAGTCTCATATCCATGTTTTATTTGATATTATTTTTGCTTTGTTAGGGGCATAAAGGTGATGCAATTTCACGGCTGCAAATTAGAGTGAACTGTCTTGGGCAACAAATACAATTCTATCACTTGCTTATGAGATTATTAAAAAGCGGTGAATTAATTGAGGGATGCAATTTTAAGTGCTTATAACTTATCTTGTTAATGGTCGTTTTCAACCTTTTTTGATGAATATCTGTTACCCCTATGAGCAATTTGCTATTTTTGTTTTTTAATCTCACGGACTCTTTTTAAGCCATTATCTTATGTCGTTAATTCCTTTCACACACCTGCATGTGCACTCGCAATATTCTATTCTGGACGGCCAGGCCAGTGTTAGCGCCCTGGTCGCCAAAGCCGCTGCAGACGGGATGAAAGCCATAGCCTTGACCGACCATGGAACGATGATGGGCATCAAAGAGTTTTTTGATACCTGCAAGAAGAAGGGTGTGAAGCCCATTATGGGTGTGGAGGCTTATGTGGCTGAGCGAACTATTGCTGACAGGTCTGATAAGGTGTTGGATCGTTCCGGTCGCCACCTCATTTTGCTGGCCAAGAATAAAACGGGCTATCGTAATTTGTTGAAGTTGACATCGATTGCCAGTGTTGAAGGGTTCTTTTACCGGCCGCGCATTGACAAACACTTGCTGGAGAAGTACCATGAAGGTCTCATTGTGACTTCTGCCTGTCTGGGTGGGGAAGTGCCCAGAAAAATTATTAATGGTGATTTGGATGGTGCACGACAGGCCATTTTATGGTATAAAAATATTTTTGGCGAGGACTACTATCTGGAACTGCAGCGCCATCCTTCAGAGGATGCACGCATGCGTCAGTTGGTGTATGATGAACAGGTCAGGGTCAACGAGCAGTTGTTGATGCTCTCGAAGGAGTTGGGGGTGAAAGTGGTGGCGGCCAATGATGTGCATTTTGCCGAGTCCAAAATGGCAGAAGCCCATGACATAATGATATGCATGAATACGGGTAAAGACCAGGATGATGATTCCCGCATGCGCTATACCCGTCAGGAGTGGTTCAAAACCACCGAAGAAATGAACCGGCTTTTTGCTGATGTGCCTGAGGCGCTCTTGAGTACCCAGGAGATTGCAGAAAAGGTGGAAGCCTTTGAACTCAATTCGGGGCCTATTATGCCGCTGTTTCCTATTCCTGAAGATTTTGGTACCTGGGATGGTTATAAAACAAAATTTACCGAAGAAGATTTAAAGCAGGAGTTTGGGCCGGAGCGCTATGAGAGTCTGGGTAGCGACTACGACCACCTATTGAGGGTAAAATTAGAGGCCGATTATCTGGAGCATTTGACCTACATCGGTGCCCGAAGAATTTATGGCGATCCGGTGCCGGACCATGTGAAAGAGCGGATTGATTTTGAGCTGGAAACGGTCAAAACCATGGGTTTCCCTGGTTACTTCCTTATTGTTCAGGATTTCATCAATGCGGCGCGTGGCATGGGTGTGCTGGTGGGACCGGGACGTGGATCGGCTGCTGGATCGGCAGTGGCCTTTTGCGTGGGTATTACTGCGGTGGACCCCATTAAATATGATTTGCTGTTCGAACGATTCCTTAACCCCGACCGTATTTCCATGCCCGATGTGGACATCGATTTTGATGATGATGGCAGGGGATTGGTGCTCGACTGGGTGGCTGAAAAATACGGAAAGGACAAGGTAGCCCATATTTGTACCCTGGGAACCATGGCCGCCAAATCGGCCATTAAAGATGTGGGTCGGGTGCTTAGGCTGCCGTTGTCGGAGACCGATCGCATTTCAAAATTGATACCTGAAAAGCCAGGCACTAAATTGGCCAATGCTTTTATGGATGTCATTGCCCTTGAAAAGGAAAAAGGAAGTGTTGATTTGGCTTTGGCACATATTGAGAAGAAACTGTCAGAAGCCCGCAAGGGGGACAATGAAAAAGAGGCTGCCCGACAGGAAATGCTTCAGATTTTTGCCCGGGAGATTATCAAAGGGCGTTTGGAGGAAGACGGCAAATTGCTAAAGACCCTTGAGCTGGCTTGTGATTTGGAAGGTTCTATCCGGCAGACCGGTGTGCACGCCTGTGGCGTGCTCATTGGGCGCGACCCGCTGGACGAGCACATTCCCCTGATGCCGGCCAAGGAAGCCAATTTGCTGGTGACTCAGTACGATGGCACTTTGGTAGAATCCATTGGCCTGCTGAAGATGGACTTCCTGGGGTTAAAAACCTTGTCGATAATCAAGGAGGCTTTGGAGGCCATCAAACTCTCCAAAGGTCTTGATATTGTTATGGAGACGATCCCCGACGATGACGAAAAAACTTTTCAGTTGTTTAGTAAGGGAGAAACAACGGCCATTTTTCAGTTTGAGTCGGCCGGTATGAAAAAGTACCTGCGGGAGTTACAGCCCAACCGCTTTGAGGATTTGGTGGCGATGAATGCCCTGTATCGTCCGGGTCCCATGGAATACATTCCCAATTATGTAGCCCGTAAGCACGGTCGGGAGGACATCTACTACGATCATCCATTGATGGAGTCGTATTTGAAAGACACGTATGGTATTACGGTCTTTCAGGAGCAGGTGATGCTCCTGGCGCGCAAGCTGGGCGGATTCACCCGCGGTGAATCAGACTCTTTGCGGAAGGCCATGGGTAAGAAGCTTTTTGATATGATGGCCAAACTGAAGGCCAAATTTGATGAAGGTTGCAAAGCCAATCCTGAGTTTGTGAAGGGCTGTGAGGAGCTGGGAAAAAAGCCCCAGGAAGTCATTGATAAAATATGGAAAGACTGGGAAGCCTTTGCCAGTTATGCCTTTAACAAGTCGCACTCGGTGTGTTATGCCAATCTGGCGTATCAAACGGGTTACCTCAAAGCCCACTACCCTGCTGAATTCATGGCGGGGGTGCTGAGTCGCAACCTTGGCGATATTACCAAGATCACCACCTTTATGGAGGAGTGCCGGCGCATGGGTATGGATGTGCTGGGGCCTGATTTGAACGAGAGCTTTCTCAAGTTTACGGTGAATAAGGAGGGCGCTTTGCGTTTTGGAATGGCCGCCATTAAAGGTGTGGGTGAAGGAGTAGTGATTGAGATTATTAAGGAAAGAGAAAAGCGGGGACCTTTTAAAGATGTTTTTGATTTTGTGGAGCGGATTAATCTACAGGTCATTAACAAAAAGGCGGTGGAGGCCTTGGCAGCTGCAGGTGCTTTTGATAATTTGGGTAAAATGCATCGGGCCCAGTACTTTGCTCCCATGCAGGGAGAGGAGGGCTCGTTTATTGAGCGCATTTTGCGCTACGGAAACCGGTACCAGGCGGATAAGGCATCGGCACAAAATTCCTTGTTTGGTTCGGGTGATATGGCCGTGGAAATTAAGAAACCGGAAATTCCACAATGCAATGAATTTACCACCCTTGAAAAGCTCGAAAAAGAGAAAGATCTGATAGGAATTTACTTATCGGCCCATCCGCTGGACGATTATAAGTTGGAGCTGCGCAATTTCTGTAATTTGCAGGTGAGCGCCTTTAGTGATCTGGAGGCGATTCGTGGCAGAGAATTTACGGTGGGTGGCATGGTCACGAATGTGCGCAACGGACTCACCAAAAAGGGAAATGAGTATGCCATTGTGACACTTGAGGACTTCAGTGGCTCCTTTGAATTTGCTTTTTTTGGTCAGGATTACATCAATTTTGCCAGTATTATCAACAATGCACGGTTTTTGATGGTGAAGGGGCGTGTTCAGCCCCGAAGACGGTGGAAGGACGATCAGGAAGAGCAACTGGAGGTGAAGGTGAACAAAATTTCGCTCTTGTCGGAAGTGCTTGAAAATCAGGTGCAGAATTTAACCTTGCGCATCCCCCTCCAAGGTTTAACGCATGAAGTGGTAACGGAACTGGCACAAATATCCATGGAGAACAGAGGAAAGGTGACCTTGCGCTTTCAGGTGTATGACGAAGAAAATGAGCGACAGCATGTGC
>DHVH01000080.1 GCA_002412555.1 Marinilabiliaceae bacterium UBA5213
TAAATCTTCATTTTTATTATTGAAGTAGGTAAAATCCATTCCGATTCTATTTCGCAAAAACCGTAAATCAAACCCTAGTTCATAAGAGGTCATTTTTTCAGGTTTCAAATCAGGATTTGGCAACCTTGTATTTACCTGGAAACCGGCAGTGCTCCATCCTGGAAAACTAACACCATCTGTCCATCCATCACCATAAGAAGCACTCATAAACGATGGATTGGTTAAATAAATAGGCGCATCGTTCGCGATAATGGCATAGGACCCTCTTAATTTACCAAAAGAAAGAATTGGGAAACTTTCCAATATTGGTAACTCTGTAAAAACAAATGAAGTGCTAA
Source organism: Marinilabiliaceae bacterium UBA5213 (assembly GCA_002412555.1). Classification (GTDB taxonomy): domain Bacteria; phylum Bacteroidota; class Bacteroidia; order Bacteroidales; family Marinilabiliaceae; genus Geofilum. The sequence goes on from DHVH01000080.1 coordinate 339, forward strand.
CAGATGGGAAGAAAAAGGAATTATTTTCAACAGGTAGTGACGTTGACCACTCATTTCTTCCGGTAAAATTAATATAGAAAGTGCTTCTCCAATCAAAACCAAAATCAGCATAAAAAGCAGCGGTCCGCTTTTTATCAACACTTTCTCGGGAAATAGTGGATGCTGTATTCGAAATATGATCAAAATCAGGCACTGTCATTATATTTCCTTGCGTAAACAAGCGTTGGAAATTGGATTGATACATATTATGACCTACTAATCCACTAAAAGCTAGATCAGAAGTAAGGTTTCTATTGACCGTTAATATAAGATCCGAGTTAAAATCCCTAACAAATAAAGATTCTACAAATACCCTTCCAGTGGGAGCAGTTCTTGAATTAATGGCAAATGACTGCTTTCTTCGATCGGTATAAGTATCAATACCGACCTTATAAGATACCGCCATCCAATCGTAAATATCATACGTTAAACCAGCCATCCCGGTTATTCTGTCCACTTCATCCTTAAAAGGATTCCGGTTTGCTGTCCAATAAGGGTTATCATAACCGCCACCTCGCTGAGCATTCCTTTGAGTTCCATCAGCAAACATATAGGCTTCAGGTGTGTTAACTGGATCAGAAAAACCACCAGTAATATCAAAAGTTGGTGTAGCTCGCATTAAACTAAGCATTACTCCGGAGGTATTTGAACCTTGTTGTATTCTGTTACCACCTGAATTGGTATAACTAATTCTGGCCTCTGAACGCAATTTGGGTGTTAGCTTTGCATCTCCACTTAACATTGCAGTAGTGCGCTGGAAATCATTATTAGGTACAATACCTGTCTGACTCAAATTCGAAACAGAAAACAAGTAACTGACATCCTGATTACCACCACTCATACTTACTGAGTTATTGTAACTTACACCTGTATCAAAAAAATTACCGGCGTTATCATATGCTCTAGCTGGCATCCTGGTATCGTTTGGCCCTGATCTCATAACAAGATTCCCATAGCGATCGTATTTGTTATCTGCTGATCCATCATAAACCATGTCAGAAATTTTTGGACCCCAGGACATCGTAGAAGTGCCACTATAGGTACCCAGACCCTGAGCATATTTATCTTGCATTTCGGGCATTTGGGACACTTTATCAATGGATACAGAAGAGTTAATTGAAATATTAACTGCTTTCCCGTCTCTTGACGAACCCTTTTTGGTTGTAATAATAACCGCTCCATTGGCAGCACGTAAACCATATAACGCAGTAGCCGCACCTCCCTTTAGAACATTAATGGACTCAATATCGTCGGGATTTATGTCAACTGATCGGTTGGACTGAGCAACCCCAGATAATAAGTTATTGTTTCCATCGTCTGGATTCCCAGAATACAACTGCGAATTATCGATGGGCACACCATCAACGACAAACAAGGGTTGGTTATTTCCTGTAATGGAGGAAACACCCCGAATGGTCATAAATGTTGAGGCACCAGCAGCACCGGATGAATTCACAATTTGAACTCCAGCAACACGACCGGAAAGAGAATTAACTGCATTGGTATTTCCAGAACGGGAAATATCCTCTGCTCTTACAACCTGCGCTGAATAACCTAGAGCTTTTCTTTCTCTACTAATTCCTAATGCCGTAACAATTACTTCATCCATAGCAATGGCATCACTAACCAGTGCAACATTGATGACACTACGTCCGGCAATTACTTGTTCCTGGGTTACCATACCCACAAACGATATTACAAGCGTTTCGGCATCCTGCGGCACGCTTAGCCTAAAGTCACCGTCAATTTGAGTTACGGTACCAACAGTTGTGCCTTTTACAAACACGGATGCGCCAGGGATGGGCATCCCATCGTCACTCCCTGTGACTGTTCCGGTAATGGTTCTTGTTTGGGCTACAATGGCACTTAGCCCAAAAACCATTACGAACGAAAGTGTCAAAAGAACTTTCTTCATAAAGTTAAAGGTTTAAATTAATAATAGGACAAAAAATAATATTCAATTAGAATCTTACAAATCGGAACATAATTACAATTAAAAACTTAAATTTTTGACGGTTTTTACAAAAGATACTACAATATCAATGGTGTTTTGCTTTCTTAATTACAAGTTAAACAATAAAAAATGAATTTTTTTACTTTATTAACACTTATTTTTAGCTTTATCTAATAAAAAAACGAAACCATGACTTACGTCATGCTTGTCTGGTAACAAATTCCAACTATTAGTGGTGTTTGACTCAAATAGTAAAACAAAAATAGCATAAATAATTCACAAATCATAAGTCCGACAAAAAAAAATAAATTTCTAGTCACACCCCCCCCCGTGTTTTTTAAGAAAGTCAATTTTAAAAAGGAGAAATATTGACTTGGCCCCCTAAAAACAACATGCAATATGACAAATAACACGAAATAGCTACTGCAATATCAAATCAACTGTTAAAAATGGCAAACGGCCTGATACCATAGAATGCAAGGGAACATCAAAAATGCAATAGAAAATGACCCTTAGCAATAATATGATAAAAAAATAAAGTCAAAAAATACGAAAAGAGAAAGTCGGAGTCAATACCATAAACCTGATGTTTATCAGTGTAATAGCATGACTAAAATCAGGTTATTTAAACAATGTCAAAGGGGGAATAAATCAAAAAATGCAGCTTAATTTATTTAACTACTTGTAATAAAATACGATACAATAACGTACTATGGGTAATAGTAGTAAGTTATTTAAGGAATTAAGTAGCGAATTGCCGAATTAAGAAAGCCATTGAACATGGAAATAATAATACGAGATGGTATAGGAATAGATTATCCCTACCTTATCCTTGTCATGAATTCATTCATCTGCCCGCTGAGTACGAGAAGTGACAATTCCAACACTTTGGATTGATATAAGGCATCTAAGGATCGGTCTACTGCATTGATGTAGCCCAACTGAAATTCACGGAAGCCCAGGCCAGAAAGAACGCCGAGCTCGTAACGCTCTAAAGCCAAATCGAGATTGGCGCGGGCCACCTCTACGTTCTGCTTTTCAAAATCGACCATCATCAGATTGTTGAGATAGGTATTGTATAGGGAGTGTAACTCTCCCATCACCATCAGTCTGGTCTCGTCATAGGTCAGCTGCCGGTTCTCTATTTCTATTCGGGAGTTTTTTACGGCGCGGTTGACTTCAAAACCGTTGAATATATTCAAAGAGGCTTCCAGTCCGTAGTTGTAGCCGTTGGACTCACTGAATTGCATGACTGAGGCTGGGGACTCGGCACGACTATAAGTGTAACCGGTCACGAAATTAACGGTAGGGAAGCGACGCGCCTGGGCCAATTTGAGCTCTTCACGGGTAATGGCGATGCCCAGGTCGTTGGAGACCAGGGAGGCGTTGTTCTCTTCTGCCATTAAAACAAGGTCATCTTCCACCAGGGCCGCGCCTAAAAGTATGGTGTCACCCACAAAACCGCTCTGACGCAAGGGCTGGTTAATAAGCTGATTGATGTTGATGTAGGCATTCTGTAACAGTTCCTTTTGCCGCACCAAATGAGAACTGTCGGCATTCAGGTCGAGCCGCGCCTGCTGCAAATCCATACCCGAAGCAGTGCCTATGTTCACCTGCTCGGTGATGATGCGGAAACGCTCGCGCGACAAGTCCATCAATTGCATTGCGGCTTCTACCCTGTGCTGCTGCGCAACAATGCGGTAATAGGTATGGCTTAAATCAACGACCAGGTTTTCAACTACGCGACGGGTTTCTACTTCACTGACCGATAGCGACAGTGCGCTGCGCTTGTAGGTGGCAAACATGCCCAAACCGTCAAACAGGGTCCAGGAAAGGCTAACTCCGGCGTTTACATTCTCTGAAGAGGTATTGGGAAATTCCTGCTCATTGTCCTGAAAGACCCGCCTTGTATCGCTGGAGGACTTATTATAACGTGCCGTTCCACCAACCGTTGGCAAAAAGGGTTGTGTTGTATGGTTATTGCCGGCTTGCCGCTTGCGGTTGTGCATGATCTGCACCGAAGGGTTTTGCTCAAGGGCTTTGTCAATAATCTCGGACAAGGACATCACTGCAGTGGCGGGTGATGCCTGCTCCTGACCATGAACATTTAATAAGCCTGACAATAAAACAATCGCTATAATAATATATGACTTCATTTGAATAATTCTTATTTTTCCCCAATTCGACTCATTTATACTACTTATGACACTCAGGCCACCTCATCTACCTGCTCATCCACATTGGATACACTTTTGGTGTTCTCTGAAATATAGGTGTACATGGCAGGAATGACAAACAATGTAAACACGGAAGCGACCAGCAAGCCACCTACTACGGCAATACCCATTGAAACACGGCTCTCAGAACCTGCACCCAAGGCCAGGGCCATGGGTAATATGCCTAAAATGGTGGACAAACTGGTCATTAAAATTGCCCTGAAACGTGCCCCGGCCGCATCCAGAATAGCATCATTGGCATTTAAGCCTGCAGCTTTACGCTGATTGGCAAACTCTACCATTAATATACCGTTCTTGGATACCAGTCCAATTAGCATGATGATACCAATCTGACTAAAAATATTCAGGGTCTGTCCGAAATACCACAACGACAATAAGGCACCCACCAGCGCCAAAGGCACGGTAAACATGATTACCAGCGGATCACGGAAACTCTCAAACTGAGCTGCCAATACAAGGTAAATCAAAATCAGCGCCAGCCCAAAGGCGAATAGAAGACTGGACGTACTTTCAACAAAATCGCGGGAGTCGCCCGATAAGGTGGTGCTGAAGGTATCGTCCAGTACCAGACCTGCGATGCGATCCATTTCTTCTATACCATCACTGATGGTATAGCCCTTTGCCAACCCTGCCGAAACGGTAGCGGAAACAAAGCGGTTATAACGAAACAACTGCGGAGGCGTACTGCTTTCTTCAATGGTTACCAGATTGTCCAATTGTATCAGCAATCCCTGGTTGTTACGTACATAAACAGCAGCGATATCAGCGGGCTTATTACGATCTACCCTCTCAAGCTCCCCGATGATTTGATACTGCTTGCCATTCATGATGTAGTAAGCCAAACGTTGTCCACTAAGTGTCAACTGCAGCGTTTGGGCAATATTTCGCACAGATACGCCCATTAACGAAGCTTTTTCCCGGCCGATGTGCACCCGTAACTCAGGCTTGGTAAATTTAAGATCGACATCGTAATTCTGGAAGTGGGGACTTTGATGAACTTCATCCATGAAAAGAGGAATAAACTCTTTGAGTTTATTCAGGTTTTGTGCCTGTATAACATACTGTACTGGCAGTCCACCCCTACGCCCTCCAAAGGTCTGTTGCTGGGTGACAATGGTACGGGCGCCCGTTAGGCTGCGTACCCTGACCCCCAAATCGTCGGCAATTTCTTGTTGCGAACGCTGTCGTTCGCTGGCATCTACCAAATTGATGGAGTAAAAGGCCGAGTTGTTATTCCACAAACCTACAATCTGAAAAATATCATCTACCTCGGGAATATCCTCCCGCATCAAATCGGCCAGCTCATCGCTGTAGCGTAAGGTATAATCGTAGGTGGCTCCCTCAGGCGCCGTGCTGTTTACCCGCAATTGGCTGCGGTCTTCCAAGGGCGCCATCTCTGATGGGATCGTCACCCAAAAAACGGCTATGAGTATCAACGCAATTCCCATCACCAAAGGCGTAAATAGACCCCTGCGCTTTAAAAAGGCGTCCAGGGCATTCTTGTAGGTGGTGGTCAGCCAGCTAAAAAAGGGCTCAGTGGCTTCGTACAATTTGTTGTGCTGACCTTTTTTACGCTTTTTCAGAAGTCGCGAAGACAGCATGGGCGTTAAGGTCAATGCCACAAAGGAGGAGATGATCACGGCCCCGGCAATAACGATACTAAACTCACGGAATAACCTGCCGGTTATTCCCTGCAGAAAGATAATGGGGAAAAACACGGCAGCCAATGTAACCGTGGTGGCAATTACGGCAAAAAATATCTCGGCAGACCCCTTCACCCCGGCCTCATGAGGATCCATGCCCTGTTCAATCTTGGTATAGATGTTCTCCATCACTACAATGGCGTCATCCACTACCAGGCCAATGGCCAGTACAATGGCCAGTAGGGTCAAAATATTGATGGTAAAACCGGCGGCATACATAATAAAGAAGGCGCCTATTAAGGACACGGGTATTGAAATGGCCGGAATCAGCGTGGTTCGCCAGTCGCGCAGGAAAATAAAAATAATCAGCACCACCAATACAAAGGCAATATAAATGGTCTGTTGCACTTCCGAAATGGAATCGCGAATGTATTGTGTGTTGTCGAAGCCCACTTCTGCAATGATGTCGGCGGGCAAATCTTTTTTTCAGTTCTTCGAGGCGGACCAGCGCGTCATCTACAATAGAAATATAATTGGCGCCCGGCTGGGGAACTATCACATTGTTAACCATGGGCACACCATTCAGCTTAAGAATACTTTGCATATTCTCAGCTTCTACAATGGCTCTTCCCAAATCGCCGAAACGCACCACCCGGTCGCCATCCTGAAAAACCACCATGCGGTTAAAATCCTCCACTGAGGTAAAACGGCCCATGGTGCGGACGGTTAACTCGGTATTGGCGCCCTCAATACGGCCCGATGGCAATTCTATGTTTTCACGCAGCAGGGCATCCCGCACATCTACCGGTGTAAGCTTATAGGCACCCAGCTTTGCGGGATCCATCCATAAGCGGATGGCAAAACGTTTGGCACCCCAGGTGCGCACCTCGCTAACACCCGGAATGGTCTGCAGGCGCTCTTTAAAATTGACCTCGGCAAACTCGGTCAAATCAATCAGGGAGCGACTTTCACTACTCAGGGTGATAGAGAAAATGGGCTGGGCGTCGGCATCGGCCTTGGAAACAACTGGCGGATCAACCTCGGCCGGCAAGCGCCGGATGGCGCCGGAGACTTTATCACGTACATCATTGGCGGCGGTCTCTAAATCCACTTCCAGATCAAACTCTACGGTAATACGACTGGAGCCGTCGCGACTGCTGCTACTGATGCTGCGAATGCCCTGGATGCCATTGATGGCCTGTTCAAGCGGCTCTGTAATCTGGGTTTCAATCACATCGGCATTGGCACCCGTAAAATTGGTGGAGACAGACACGATGGGCTGATCTACACTGGGATAATCCCGTACACCCAAATAGGAAAAGCCGATAAAGCCGATGATGATGATGAAAAGACTCATCACAATTGCCAAAACCGGCCGCCTGATACTCAGAGATGATAAACTCATATTTCTTATACTACTAAATTTAAATCAAATAGAACCGCTTTGAGCCAATGAAATCTCGTGCCGATGAACGTATAGATTTTATCTTATCACAACCGACATGCCACTGCGCAATTGCAGAATACCGCTGGTGATAACTGTATCGCCTACCGAAACGCCCTCCAATACGGCCACACTGCGCTCGGTTCGTTTCCCTGTCTTAATGTTCTTTAATTCGGCCTTTCCACTGCGGTAAACATATACCTGCTCCCCTTCCATTTGGGGAATGATGGCCTCACTGGGCAACTGAACTACATCCTCATCTCTGCTGATGATGATGCTTAAATCGGCAAACATCCCCGGGATCAACCGCAAGTCGCTGTTGGGATACAGAGCGCGCAACAGCAAGGAACGGGTCTGGGCATCCACCGAGGGCTCCAGGGCATAAACCTGTGCTTCAAAGACATCATCGTATCCGGCTACACTGAAGTACACATTACGGCCAGCCAGGCTGGCGGCCTGGTAGCGCTCCGGCACTGAAAATTCCAGGCGTAAAGGGGATGATTTCACCAGTCGCGCAATGCGCGCCCCTGGCTGCAGGTAGGTACCCGGACTAACACTTCTAAAGCCAACTATGCCATCAAAGGGCGCCCGTATTTGTTTCTTTTCAATTTGTGTATTAAGGAGTTTGAGCTCTGAGTCAATCACCAACTGGTCGGTTTGAATTTTGTCGAAGGACTCCCGACTAATGGCTTCTTTTTCTAACAATATGCGCTGACGTTCCAGGGTCTGCTCTATCAAAGCTTTTTGATGTACGGCCTTGTCGCGTTGCGCCTGCAATTCAGCATCATCTATCTTCACCAATAAATCACCTTGCTTAACGCGTTTGCCTTCTTCAAAATGTATGGAACGTACAATCCCGGAAATTTCTGTAGTAACAATAATTTCTTCACTGGCCATCAAGGTGCCGGCAGCTTGCAATTCATCGGATAACGCGCTCTTTGATTTTAACG
>DHVH01000110.1:0-584 GCA_002412555.1 Marinilabiliaceae bacterium UBA5213
ACGATTTCAAGGAAGATGCCCCGCCAGAGAACATCGACGGCGTTAACAGTTACATGCGGGTGGCCAAGGACCGCTCGCGCAGCTTCTTTCCCAAGCCGGCCAAGCTGCCCGCATCGCGACAGATGGTGAACGAAGGGGACATCATAGAGCACACCCGTGCCCATCACAGTCGCCAGTACTCCCATACCTCCGTCTTCGAAGGCCAGAGCAACACCTGCGCCATCCGCCTGGGCGAGCTGGTCACCACCCGCCTGCCCGAGAATCTGCAGAAAGATTGTGGCCCCGATCTGGGCCGTTACCGCGTGATAGAGATCACCCACCAGATAGACCACAAAGGCCTCTACTCCAATACCTTTAAAGGAGTAGCCGGTTTAACCGAAACCTTGCCCTTGCCCGAAAACAGTGCACCCCCCATCGCCTTCCCCGAGCCGGCCATCGTCATTGACAACGCCGACCCCAAAAAGGTAGGCCGCGTGCAAGTCCGCTTTTTCTGGCAGAGCGACGAGCAAAACAGCAACTGGCTGCGGGTACAAACGCCCGATGCCGGCACCAGCAGCAACGTCGAAAAGAACCGCGGCCTGCTC
>DHVH01000110.1:651-3892 GCA_002412555.1 Marinilabiliaceae bacterium UBA5213
TCAAATCCATCACCACCCGCAGCGGTCACACCATCGAGTTCGACGACACCGACGGCGAAGAAAAAATCAACATTTACGATAACGGTGGCTCTGTGATTACTTTCGACACCAAGGAGAAATCACTCATCATCAGCTCCGTCGAGAACATCGACATCAGCGCCAAAAACATCCGCCTCTCAGCTCAGGAGAACGTATCCATCGGCGCCCAGCAAAACGTCGAAATAGCTGCCGAAGCCGATGTTAACACCGTAGCTAAGGGCAATGTGGCCCTGCAAAGCGACGGAGACTCCACCGTAGCCGCCAAAGGCGCCGTTACCATCGAGGCCAAGCAAGACGTGGCCATCAGCGGCATGAATGCCGCCGTGGAGGGCAAGCAGAAGGCCGACTTGAAGGGTATGCAGACCACCGTTCAGGGACAAATGACGGCGGTGCAAGGTGCCAGTGGCAAAGTGGAAGTGATGTAATTAAAACCAAGATCAATAACCCAAAATGATACGATTATGGCAGGAAAACCAATAGCAACTCTGGGTAGTATGCACGTTTGTTCCATGGTAACGGGATATATACCGCATGTAGGCGGTCCGGTAAGTGGACCCGGCGCACCCAATGTACTGATTAACGGAAAGCCCGCAGCCTTGATGGGCGATATGTGCGTATGTGTTGGTCCCCCCGACACCATAGTCCAGGGTGAGCCGACTGTCCTGATCAACGGCACCCCGGTGGCTACCATGGGCAGCATGACCGCCCACGGCGGTTCTATTGTAATGGGCGAGCCAAATGTAATGATCAGCTCGGCCACTCCAAACGCCAAAGCCACCATGCCCCTCAAGCAAATTCCCTTTCCCAAAATCACCATCCTTGACCACGTAGGCGCTGCCATGAAGGGAAAAAGTAAGGATTTGAAACAGGCAAAGGAGAATCAGGAGCAGATAAAAGAAGAGGCGAAGGAGGCGGTTGAGCATGGCTTTTTACCTGATATTGGATTCAGCCAATAGTTGTTGGAATGCTCAATTAATATTGTTGACGCTAATACCCTATTTAATTATGAAGTTCGAATATCCGGTTGCATTAAGCGGCGCCGAAGACAATGCGCCGAAGTTCCTAAAGGGAGCCTCAAATCGTACGGGCTATTTTCCTGTTGGTCGACTGAACACCTGGCATGGTGGCGTTCACTTCGAGGGAGATAAAGCCATAAGGGCCATTGCCGATGGAAAGATCATTGCTTTTCGGGTCCCCAAAACTTATTTGACAGAAACTGTAAATGGACGTACTGCTAAATATTCCAATGGCTTTGTATTGATTCAGCACGAGTATGAAAGTCCCAAAGGCCAGCAATTGACTTTTTATTCCTTCTATAATCACCTTTTGGCTTTGGAGGAAATGAAGGGAGTTAAGATACCTGATATATTTAAAGGAGAACGCTATAAAGTAAAAGCCACGGCAAATGATTCACTTAAGGTGGATGGGGTGAGAATCAGAGCAAGAGCCGTAACCGGCTCTATTTTGGCAGTGGCTGCAAAGGGGACCATATTAAGTGGAGTTAAGGCAGTTGGAGATGCAGGTTGGTTGAGTGTAACTTATACGACTCCCCAAAAAAAGGTTATTTATGGTTTTACCAAAGGAGGAACCGGTGAGAATGATAAGTGGGTGGATGTTGCTACAGGAAAAGTATTGGTAAGTATGGCGAATGGAGAGAATGGCGATAAGGGTGCTTTCTTACGCTCAAAAGCTGAAACTGGCAACAACATTGTCTGCCTAATGCCTCCAAACTCCCCTGTCGAAATTGCACCAGAGTCGCAGGGCAAGAGTGGCTGGCTGAAGGTGGTGAATTATGGACCGGACAAATTGGAGGGTTGGTGCTTCGATACTGGACTGGAAAAGGAAGCCATTGTAATTTTGGATGAAAAGATGTGTGGTGGAGTGAAGGAGGTCTGCATGGAGGTCGGTGCCGGCACCGTTGTGGGCTTTGCCGGGTACAATGGTTTTGAAAATCAGACAGCTTATAGAGCTGCTCATGTGGAAGTGTTTTCATCCGACGACGCTGTTAAGGATTTTCTTAAGAATGCGAAAAAGGATGGGGAGAACGAACAGAAGTTTGTGAAGTTTCCTAAGGGAACTGAGTTCAAGACAGCCATTCCAAAAACGGTACGGAAAAACAGCAAAATAAAACTATTGGCAGACCGTACTGATCAGTATCAATTGGTTGAAGTGGAGAATATTGCGTTGACGGTAAGTAATAGGGATGCTACCCTCGGTGAGTATGAAAGTAAGGGGAATTACTATGAGTTTCTGGCTGACCATAGCGATAAGGTTTCCGCATTTAATGAGGAAGCTGGTAGTATTGCCAAGATTGGTGATAAGGTAAGACTTATGGAGGACGCGAACCATGTCAGTCAAAAATCTACCAGAGAAGTTGAGCATATTAATCCGGCTAAAGGTTTGGTTTTTTGGGCAAAGAAAGAATGGATAGAGAAAATGGTGATTACTTTACCGGCGATTGCGGAACCTGCTGCTGTAGCGGTTGAGGCAGAGGTTGGAGAAGGGATCGATCCTGTTTTTGCCAATTTGCCGGCAGCCAGAGATTTGGGAGTAGTAACTCAGCCCACCGTAGAAGTGGAGCCGGTGACTGTGGATTATGATGTTTTAAACCTTGATTTGTCAGAAGTTCACCTGTTGAATCCTGAAGCAAAAACAACCAACAATAAACTGGAGATTGATGTCGTTATTGACCTGAAGAAAGGGTCGGAATATAAGGACGATAACGGGAAAGTCTGGCGTCTGCTTGATTTCAGCGAATATAGGGCCGATGGGACTTTAGCTGCTTATAAAGGTTTGGTAAAAGAAGACGATCTCAAGGACCGTTTTTCTGCTTACGACTGGGCGAAATTCGGGTTCAGGATATTGGAGGATGTTAATAACGATTACATCTTCGATTTCAAGGAAAGGTCTGATTTCTTTAAAGAAATCTGCAAACTGGTGGACGAAGATAAGAACGGAATACTGGAGCCTCACGAGCTTCAAAGTGCATTGAATAATCCTTATACTGCCGATAAGTTGTCCAAGTTGGTTTGCAAGCATCATAACGAGTGGGCTTATGGCGGCAAGCGCTTGAGTGGTCTGATGTCGGCCGTTGAAAAAGTATTTCAGAAGGGTATTGACCTGGAACAGGATGAAGAACGTAAAAAAAGTCTTGAGGAGCTAAAGAAAGAAAGGATGGAAGCTTTCGAAGCCAAAGTCAAGC
>DHVH01000041.1 GCA_002412555.1 Marinilabiliaceae bacterium UBA5213
CATGGGTAACTCAGCTCCCCGTTTGGGTAATGTTCTCTTTTATAGCAACGAAGCCGATAAAAACGGTGGAGCCTTATATACCAACGCGGACGGTGAGTTGTACAACTGTGTTTGGTACGATAACTATTCAGGTCAATGGGGTGGTGCTGTTTATGCAACGACTAATAATTCAACCAACATTGTCAATTCCATTTTCCGAAATAACGAAGCGCTGCTGCTGGATGACCATTTTCGAAATGTCAATGTGTCCTATTCTGTGGTAGAAGATGGCAGCGGTACAAACATTATCAGCGATGATCCGCTTTTTGTTGATGAGGACTGGCATGATTTCAGATTGAACCATGCCTCCCCAGCTGTGGATGCGGGCTCAGTAGCCGTGCCTGCATGGCTTTCGGTAGATTTTATCAATAATCCCAGAATTCTGAACGACCGGGTAGATATAGGCCTTTTTGAAGGCGGTACAGATACAGCTCTGCCTGTTACTCCTGTTGATGGCGCAGCGGTGGCTTTGGAGGAGGGAAAAGTAGCTTTGGAATGGCAATGGCCCAATGAAGTGCCGACCGATGTTGCTAATTATTCTCTGTTGTACAAGATAAATGAGGGCGAAGAAGTCCTGGTAGAAAATATCAGTGGATTAAATTATCAGCTGGAAGGACTTACCTTCCTGGATAAAGTCTGGTGGCGTTTGTATAGTATTCACAACGACGGAAGTCGTCGCTGGTCGGCTCCTGCAGGATTTCGTGTATCCCGGGGCCACCCTCTATATGTGACACCTGAAGGCAATGGTAACGGTACTTCCTGGGCAGATGCTACATCGCTGCATGAAGCATTATTTATGGCTGTTGAAACGGATGAACTTTGGCTGGCGGGGGGCACTTATTTCCCAACCGGAGGTGCCGATAGGACCGCTACTTTTGAACTGGTAGATGGCATTCGTGTTTATGGTGGCTTTGCCGGGACTGAAACGACTCTGGCGCAGCGCAACTGGGTGCAGAACCCAACCATTATCAGTGGTGACATAGGTAATCAGAACGATGCCTCTGACAATAGTTATCATTTGCTTACCGTTAAGGGTACATCCGCAGCCCCCATAACGAATCTTGTGATAGATGGTTTGGTGGTTGAACATGGTAATTCGGCTTCTGTGGGAGGTGGCGGAATGTTGTTGGAATATGCCTCACCTGTCATACTTAACACATGGTTTCGGAGCAATATAAGCGCCGCATCAGGTGGTGCGGTTTTGGCGGATGCTGCCTCTGAGGCTGCGTTTGGCAATGTGATTTTTACCAATAATACAGCCGGAGCCAACGGCGGGGCTGTGAATGCACTTGGTGCATTGCGCTTTTATAACTGTTTGTGGCACGGCAATAGTACAGGCTTTTTTGGAGGTGCGGTTTTGGCACAGAACGCTTTTGCCTATAACTCCATTGCATGGAACAACAGTGCCAATACGGGTCAATCGTTTTTTGGAATGACTGTTGTGAGTTCAATTGTTGAAGGAGGATATGCTGGTACGGGCAATATGAATACGGATCCTTCATTTGTGAATGCAGCTGCAATGGATTACCGCTTGAGAAATGGCTCACCTGCTCTGGATGCAGGAGATGCTGGCCTTTTGCCGGAGTGGCTGGGTCTGGACTTTAACGGACAGCCACGTATCGCCGGAAGTAGTATTGATTTGGGACCCTTTGAAGGCAGCGTAGCGGTTGAACTAGTAGCACCCGTTGCCGAGTACCCCGTCAATGGCATGGAGTTCTCAACTGACGTGACCAATGTAACAGTTGAATGGGTTTGGGCCATTACGCCGCCTGTTGGCATTGTGGGTTATGATATGGAATATAGAATCAATGAGGGCGCCTTTCAGGTTATCACCGGCATTACATTGATGCGTCAATCCATTATTAATCTTCAGCCTGCTGATGCCATTAGATGGCGGGTCAGGGCTGTCACTGCCGGGGGTGTTCTGGATTGGTCAGAATACTATTCTTTCTCCATTTTGAATCCCAATAGCCTGCTCAATGAGCATATTGACAGCCAATTGCGTGTCTGGCCCAACCCTGTAGAGCAAGGTGTTACCACCATTAACGTTGAAATACCTGATTGGATTCTTGAAGGAAGTATCATGGTCTTTGATTTGGCCGGACGCAAAACTATGGAAATGGATTTCCAATCCACCAGCACCTTGGTAGTTGATGTGAGCAGCTTGGCTAAAGGAGCTTATTTGATGCGCCTTGATGATGGAAGTGGCCAATTTTGGACACAAAAGGTTCTGGTGAAATAGGTACTTGCTTGCGATAAGTTTAATTGCTGTTACTGCTTATAGATTGTAATTGTATTAAGGTAACTGATAGATTGTTAGTACAAAAAAGTAATAAATTGTTTGTATATTGTACGAATTATTTTAAATTCGTATTCAAATCCGACAAATAAGATGTCGGATTCTTATAAATTGTTACATTACTTATTTTCAATATGGAACCTAACGTACAAATTGACAATCTCGATAAGAAAATATTAAGCCTTATCACCAAAAATGCCAGAATTCCATTTTTGGAAGTGGCCAGAGAGTGTAAGGTTTCCGGTGCTGCCATTCATCAGCGTATACAAAGGTTGATGAACATAGGGGTTATTAAGGGATCAGAATTTGTACTAAATCCCGGTAAGGTTGGTTATCACACCTGTGCTTTTATGGGTGTGTTTTTGAAAAAAGCCAGTCTCTTTGATAAGGTGGTACAGATGTTGGAGCAGATTCCTGAAATTGTTGAGTGTCACTATACTACCGGACAGTACGCCATCTTTATCAAGATCTATGCCCAGAGCAATGAGCATTTGAAGCGCATTCTGCACGATAAATTGCAGTCCATTCCCGGCATTTCATCTACTGAGACCATCATCTCACTGGATGAATCCTTTAAGCGTCAAATACCGGTTGAGTAAACTCTTTGAGCGAAATGAAAAGAATATGCCCCTGACCTATTGCTGGTCGGGGGTTTCTATTTTATAGGCCAAATCGTTGTTTTGATCCTTGTTGAAAAGCAGGTCCAGTCTCCCCATGCGTACCCCATTTTGTCCCGAGTGCAATATCAGCACCTGTCTGCCGGCAGCATTGGTCTCAATGATAGGTGCATCTATAAATGAATGGGTATGACCACCCAAAATGATGTCAATGTTTTCTGAGGCTGCTGCCAACTGGTAATCGTCTAGCCGGCCTTTATCCATCTTTAAGCCCAGGTGTGTCATGGCAATCACGAGGTCACAACCTTGTTCTTCTTTGAGCAATTTTGCTGTTGCGTTACCCACTTTAATGGGGTCGGACCATACCATGCCTTTGTAGTTGGATGGAGCTACCAACCTTTCTGGATCAATGCCCAATCCGGTGATTCCAATTTTAACGGGGCCCTTATCAATGATGAGCCAGGGTGCAATTTTACCTGCAAGGACTGTATTCTCAAACGAGTAATTGGCGCTGACAAAGGGAAAACCGGCGTGTTGCAGTTGCTCATTAAGCGATTCGAGACCATTGTCAAACTCATGGTTGCCTAAAGTAGCCGCATCATACTTCATTTTGGTCATTAACTCCAATTCAAGACTGCCCTCGTAGAAATTGAAGTAGGGTGTACCCTGAAATATGTCTCCTGAGTCTAATAGCAGCACATGGTCATTCTCTTTTCTGATTTTATTAACCACAGCCGCTCTTTGCGCAAAACCGCCCATGCCTGGATAGCGGGTATGATTCAAAGGCATAGGGTCGATGTGGCTATGCACATCGCTGGTATGCAATATCACAATGCGCGTGCCTTTGTCCCCCACAAATGCCCTGCTGCTCATTGGGATGGTCAATAAGGCTGCCCCTGCTAGGGCTTTCTTTATAAAATCTCTTCTGTTTTGCATTTTTATCGTCTTTGGAGGTATTTCTTAGGAGGTTTTTTATCTCGCATCTGTTATTCGCACACTCATAACGGGTGAAACGACTTGGTTTTGGGCTGTCATGGACTCAATGCGCTCTATTATCAAGTCCCGAATGGTCATATTGGTGGTCAGGTGGGTGTCTGATTCCCCAAAAATGCTGTATCCGTCACCGCCTTCTACCAGATAGTCGGACGTCACCACCCAATAGTCTTCCGATTCTTTCACCGTCTGGCCATTTACTCTGATCGACTCAGGTCCTTTTTCTGTCAGGGTGAAAGTGGCTCCGGCTATACCATCCCCATTTTCATGGGCAACAATGTGAAAGAATTGCTTGAGCTGCTCTCCACTGAGCAAGACAGCAGTCATCAGGTTTTCAAAGGGCATTATTTCGTAGGCATTGCGCAGGAGAATAGGGCCTTCGGGCATGGGAGCCCGCAACCCTCTCACATTGACCAGGGCCACTAATTTGGGTTGCTTGTAACCCTGTTCTTCCAAAAATTTGAAGCCTGCATCATAAACCAAATCAGCGACAAAAGAGGAGAGGGGACTCTCAGGTTTGACAGATCGCATAGAGGCGCTACTTGTACCAATGATCTTGTTCATGGCCAGATTCAGAGAGTCCCTGTAAGGTTGAATAATGGCATCAATGGAGCTGTCGATCTGGGCAGGGTTGTTGAGCTCAATGAATTCGTGATGCGTCAGTTGAAGGGATAGTGGGCGGTTGGTGCAAGCGCCCACTATTAAGGTTACTAAAAGGACGTAATGCAATGTATGTTTCATAATATCAGTGTTATAAAGGGTATTGCTTTGTTTTGTGTGCTCAAGCCGCACGGGCTCCTCCTTTTTGGCTACAGCCCCAAAAAGGAGGCAAATTTTGCGTTTAGTGAGTGCAGTGAGCAAACTTGTTTGCATCAATGCCGAATGTAGCAAAATTCAGCTTTGCTAAAAAGGGCCGCCACTACAAGGGATTTTTTTTACGCAAATCCCTTGAGGTGGAAAACAGTTCCCTTTTATTAATGACTTTTATATTTCAGTGGGTTATTGTAAGGAAACTCTATTTTTATTTGGTATCAGACATTAAATATAGAAATTTTGGTA
This sequence comes from Marinilabiliaceae bacterium UBA5213, assembly GCA_002412555.1. Lineage (GTDB taxonomy): Bacteria > Bacteroidota > Bacteroidia > Bacteroidales > Marinilabiliaceae > Geofilum. Next base: position 5,008 of record DHVH01000041.1, read on the forward strand.
GGATTGGGGGATGAATTGGGGTGCAGGTATATTATTAAATTGTTATTTTCGTTGCTGGTTCAAATGGAACGCAGTATTTGGCGTTTTGTTTTAAAGGTTAAGAACAAGAAATGGGTGGTAATAGTTCACTGCTTCCGCAGCATGTGCATGCTTCGTGGGAGCCCTTCCTGGAGGAGACAGGATATGGTTTATTGGAGCGCATTGCTCCTCAAATTGTCAATGGTGAGGCTTTTACGCCCGGGCCTGAGCATATGTTGCGCTTTTTAGGACTTGATCTGGAGGCTGTGAAAGTCCTTATACTGGGTCAGGATCCCTATCCGCAACCCGGCGTTGCTACCGGAAGAGCCTTTGAGGTGGGGCCGCTTAAATCATGGACCACCCCCTTCAGAAACACCAGCCTTAGGAACATTGTCAGAGCTCTATACGCTGCTGTCCACAACGAAAAATTGACCTTCAAAGAAATTGTTGGCAAGTTGAAATCAGCCTCAAATGAGTTTCCCTTGCTGGCGCCCGACCAGCTATTCAGGTACTGGGAACTGCAAGGGGTATTGTTGTTGAATACTTCCTTTTCGTGCGAGCAGGGAAAGCCTGGGAGTCATGCAGCACTTTGGCGCCCGTTTACCCTGGCATTAATTGCCTATATCAACAGAAGTAATCCAGATATATATTGGCTTTTGTGGGGCAATCATGCGCAGGAGGCAGTGGGTCATATTGTTCCTAATAATTGCTTGGTGAGCTGTCACCCCATGATTTGCCATCAGCGGGAGGGTGATTTTTTATACGGCGACATCAATCATTTTAATGCAACAAGGGGGTTGATCGACTGGGTTGGTGTCCACCACGCTAAGTCCTAAAAATAACGTATAGAGCGGGTTTTCCCCTCGTCCACAGCACCTTTTTTATTTCGGAATTCGCGATCGAGGTTGGGTTCGAAGTACTGGAAAAGATCGATCGACAAAGTTAATTCCTGAAAGTTGATTAGGTTCAAGGACTTGGTGCCAATGGGGAAATCGTAGGAGTAGGTAAGGCCTACGTTTTCATTGATTTGTACCCCCATAATGATTGCCGCTGATTGGTTGAGGCGGTAAGAAGCCCCTGCTGAAAAATAGCCATTGTAATTATAAAGGGCAGCGACGTCATAAGTGTTTACAACATTTTTCTCCATTCGGGCAATGCCTGATAGGCGAAGGAGGTGATCCCTGGCAAGAAACACGTTAAAACCAGCAGAGAGAAAATAGGGGCTGTAACGTTGGTACTCCAAATTGCTTTCACCGGGGAATTGAACATTGGCAGGCAGTATAGAAGGCATGGAGAAACTCAGGTAATAGAGGGGTGAATACAAAACGAAACCTGTTCCAAACGACGGCGTTATGCCATTTTCTATGTTGTTTTGAAAGTTCGGATCTGTCGGGTCGTTCAAATCAAGTCTGTTTAATGTTACCCAATGGTTGTTGATGCCTGCATTGAGTCCAACCGACAACAGATTGTTATGGTTAACTCTTAAGAGATAGGCATAGGCCAATGAAAAATGGTTGGCCATGACCGGTCCTGCAATATCCGACATAAGTGATGCGCCAAAGGACATTTTTGTGTCATTGACAGGGGTGTGGGCGTTCATGAAATAACTCATGGGCGCACCCTCTACACCAATCCATTGTTGGCGGGTGGAAAAGTCTATGGCCAAAGAATTTCTGGCGCCGGCATAGGCCGGATTCATCCACAGGGGACTGTTCATGTATTGGGTAACAACGGGATTTTGTTGCGCCGTAACAACCAACGACAAGCACCCAAGCCCAAAAGACATTAGGTAACTGATCCATTTTCTGTTGTTGGTATGTTGCATCTTAGGTCTCAATTTTCAACTATCTGCTTAAGTAAATAAATCCTTTAAAATCGCCAATGCCATTGACTTGCATCAGATAATAATAAGTGCCCGCCTCTAACAGTCGGCCCGCATAACTACCGGTATTGGCGTAACCGTCCCAATTGTTATTGAATTGATGATCTTCGTATAGCAGTACGCCTGTCCGGTCATAAACATAAATGGTCATATCCGGAACGTTTTGGAAGTCAGGTACGGTGAAAGTATCATTGATGCCATCGCCATTGGGCGAAAATCCTTGTGGGATAAAAAATTCCTGCTCTATATTTTCATTTAGCGTGAGAAATAGCCATGCCTGATCACAGTCTCCATCCTTGTCGCATACCTGATACAACAAGGAATCCGTTTCAGCGAAATAGCGGCTGATATTGGGGACAATTCTTAGATTGTTATTAACGGTGGCTGTGCTGTTAGTGAAATTGGTGATAATATCTAGTGTTATAGGAAGGTCGAACAGGAATTCGTCGTTGGATAAAACATTAATTGTTAGGTCTTTAATCTGGTAGCTGACCACCGTATCATTATGAGCAACCGGGGCAAAATCGTAATCGTCAATTACAATGAACACTCTGGCGGCTCCGCAAAAGCCTGAAGTGTTGCAAATTCGGTAAATCAAGGTGTCAGACCCGGTAAAGAAATCATTGGGTGTGTATAGAATGGTATTCTCGCTGGTAACGGATGCTTTACCATGGATAGGAGGAACAGATATGGTTAGGCTGGCAATGCCACTGCCTATGCCGTAATCATTATTGGTGACATTGATTTCGACCGGGGTCATTTTATACGTCCTGGCAAAATCATTATTAGCAATGACCGGGGTAGTGGCAGAGATGTTTTCTTGTCCGTAAATCTGATGGCTCACGGACATCCCTTGCATAAAAAAAATAATGATAATAAATATTAGCGCTTTTCTCATTGAAACAGAAGTGCTTTTACTGGTCAAATAATTTGTTATCTCCGTCTGAATAAGCCCGGTTTTTTTCTGGGTGATTGTTCCAGTTCAATTTTCAGCATCTGGTCCCTTTCTGAACATGGCAAGGATCTGGTTTTATTGCCAGTACAGAAGTTGTAACCTGCTACCAGCATAAAGGCACTGCCATAATGCTTTTGCGATGATGTCAATCCGAGCTGATGTTCAAGACCTACATTAAAGCCTCTGTAATTCATCCCTATTGTTGTAGCGGCTCCCAGGCTCATGCCAAATTGATGATCTAGGGTGCGGCGGTAAGCAACAATGCCCCAAAGCGAAAAGTCCTCGTTGAAAGTGGGTACATCTATCTTCATATTGATATCCAACCTGCTGTCCTGCAGAGAATTTTGTCGGTAATAGACCAGCGGTTCAAACCAAACATCCCTCCCGGGATATTTGAACGAAGTACCTGCATGAAGGTGTATGTCACGCGATAAATCAGGTTCCCATTCCGAATCGTACATGGGGTTGTTCTGCGGGAGTATATTTGTGACAGAGCCTCCTATATGGTATTGATTGATGCGCAGCATTAATCCCGTGTTGGCATTATAGCCAAAACCACTTTCCGATGCCCCGTCAATAACCGGGTCGATACCGATGCCTCCTTCAAAACTGCTTTGATCGATGGAGGCCTGCTCTAAAAGGGCAGCCAGCCCAAAAACCAGGGACGTATTGCCTCTGCGATTTTCCCTGAGTTTGATTTCCACAGAGAAAGCCTGCATGACACTGAATTTTTTGTTGTTACCGTTCCGGTCGTTGTATAGATAAGTCCCCGAACCTACATTTTTGCCGGCCGGCATTTGCACTGCGAAAAGTTGCGTAGTCGGTGCCAAATCAGTGCCAAACCATTGCCGCTGATAAAATCCGTTGATGCTGACACAGCTTCGATTGAAGCCTGCTCCTGCGGGATTCATCAGAAATAAATCATAAACATACTGGTTGGTAACAAAATGTTTTTGTCCAAATAACCCGGCAAATACGAGTAGGAATGTTAGTGATAGTATGAGTTTTCTGATCATTATCATTGTGTTGGTTAAGGGGTTTTAAACCCGGGAAGCCAAGGCTTCCCGGGTATGTGTGGTTAGCGTTTCAGTGTAAAATTGCCTTTGATGTATTTATTCACCGGCAATAGGTGAATCACATACCAGTAATCATCCGATGGTACTGGTTGGTTGAGGTATTGACCGTTCCAGGCCGGATCGTTAGTGCCATATTTCTTCAGCAACTTGCCAAAGCGGTCGTAAATATAGATGATGGACTCCGGCAATTTTTCAATGCCCTCAATCACCCAGGTGTCGTTAAAGCCATCCCCGTTAGGGGTGAAGAAGTTAGGCACCTTTATGTCGTAATTCGATTCGAATAAAAAGTTAATGGATGCTTCACAGCCATGGTTGTCGATTACATAAACAGTGTATTCACCATTGTCCAGATTCCTAAAGATCCTATCATTCTGAGGGTTCTGATTGTTGAGTGCATAGGAATATGGCTCAGTACCACCTTCTGCAAATACCACTACTTGGCGGTAAATGGTCGAATCAAT
>DHVH01000300.1 GCA_002412555.1 Marinilabiliaceae bacterium UBA5213
CACATCAATACCATCAATAAATATGGCGGAAAATTAGAGGCTGCCGTAGGTATACCAGAAGAGCAATTGCGTAAAGCTGCCGCATCAGCAGTATGTAAAATCAACATTGACTCTGATGGTCGTTTGGCTATGACAGCAGCCATTCGCAAAGTAATGGGCGAAAATCCAAGTGAATTTGACCCACGTAAATATTTAGGTCCTGCTCGTGATGCTTTGAAAGAGCTATACATCCATAAAAACAAAAACGTGCTGGGTTCTGCTGGTAAAGCTTAATCACGTATATTATACATTTAAAAAGAGACTGCCTGATTATAGGCAGTCTCTTTTTTTTTGCGCTTATAGGTTTTCAATAATGAACACGGCACAAATTAGGCCTTGCTCAACAAAGATGTGGCAAAATACTTGTTGGCACTACTCCTCAAATCATCGCAGAGCAACTATTATGTCAATCACCTCTGATGCGTCTCGTGCATCCTCCGTGCAACTCCGTGCAACCCAAAAAAAATACTTTTAGAAAGGATAGCCGATAGCAAAGTTGAAAGCCACATCCTCCCAGGTATATTTACGGTTGAAAGGAATCCACTTTTCACCTTCAATGGCAGAAGGGTCATGTAATTTCAAGCCAGTATCTATTCTGAATATGAAATAATTGAAATCGAGCCTTGTTCCAAACCCCGTTCCTACGGCCAATTGCTTATAAAAAGTATCCCACTGAAACAAGCCACCTTCCGGACTCACATCTTCACGCAAACCCCAAATATTACCAGCATCCACAAAAAAAGCGCCTTCCAAAAGCCAAAACAGCGGAAAGCGGTACTCCACATTCATTTCCAGCTTAATGTCAGCTGTCTGGTTATAAAAAGTAGCGGCTTCATCTTTATAGGTACCGGGTCCGATAGAGCGGACAGGCCAGGCCCGAATACTATTGGCGCCCCCCGAGAAGTACCTTTTTTCAAAGGGCAATACATTCAGGTTTCCGTACGGAATACCAATACCACCAAAAAACCGGTAGGTAATGGAATTAAACCGGCCAAGCGAATTATGAAATCTTAAATCGACATCGGTTTTAAAATACTGGGCGTATCGAATCCCCAATACCGTATTGTAATCCTCTGTCTCACCCGAATTCCACAAAGGAGCCAGTAGATCCAGGGTATTACCGGCCGACTCTGCCGTAAATCTAAAATACCAAAAATCTCTAGGGCCCCGGCCCAACTGCTGCTGATTGTAAAGGTAGCTGTAATTCAAGTTGGCAATTAAGTGATCCTCATAAGTATAGCGCAAAAACGGATTTCTTTCAATGTACTCCCAAAACGCCGACGACACCGTTGGAATATTTACCAGATTGAAATCGAGCGGAAATAAGGAGTGCGAACTAAACCGCGATGAGCGCCAGGTATAACCCAATCTGGCATTGGCAATGGTTCTGGTATAGTCGGGTCGGCGCTGATAGTTGTAAGCTACTGCAATGGTGGTTTTAGGATTGTATCTTTGGCGAAATTTTTCAATGCGGAAGGGCATAAAAAACTTGGGAAAAACCACTGAAACATCCGTCCCCATTTCAACGGTATTAAATTGCTCACCGTCGCCCCCCCTTATAACAAACTGGTTTTGCCGTGCCAATCTGGTATTCAGGGTAAAAAGTTCAGCCCCTTTAAAAATATTTTTATGCTGGTATTTAAAGTTTCCGGCAGCGCCCAGGTTTCCCGACGAATTGGTCCCTTCGACCTCCACAGAATAGGATTGGTATTTTCCTGGCAGAACCTGAATCACACAATCGAGCAAATACCGGCCTTGTTCATCTATCTGCCCGTCCACATCGCGAAATCGAATATTGATATATTTAAACACCCTTAATCCACTCAAAAGGGATTGGGTGCGTTCAACCAGACTGGCCCGGTACAAATCACCGGGAACAATATAATTGCTATTGGTTAGCACATCAGGCTTAAACTCCAACTCCTTATCGTACATAATATACACCCCCTCATAAAACAGTGTGTCGGCCGCCAACACCTGTTCTGTTTCAGAAAAAGAGATATCCTGCGGATCCAAATCAACCTGAAAAAAGACATTGCGTATGCTGTATTGCGCATGGTTGCCAGCAGCAGTGCGACCCGCCACATTCTCGGGGGGACGCATAATAACCAGAGTGTCATTGATCCGATGCCCGCCAATGGTACTGTCGGCTAAAAAATAGATATAGGCTTTAGAGAAATTGAAAAAACCGTTATCCTGAAGCATCGCTGTAATCCGGTCGCGTTCCCGGTTATGCATTTCCGAGGTGAAACCTCTTCCCTTGCGCAAAATAGAATTGGTAGAATCGTTGAGGACTAAGTCCTCCAGGCCTTTATCATCAATGCGGTAATAAACATCATTTAAGCGATAACGTGGACCCGATGAAATATTGTAAGTTACTTTGGCCTTCTTAGGAGAGGGGTAATGAATGGTATCACTTACCTGTGAGAGGTAGTAACCCCGGTTGCGCATAAACAGCCCCATTTGCTCAACCGACCTGTCAACCAGCGTAGAATCAAAAATAACGGGTTCTTCACCAATATTTCTCAACCAACGGTTGATGCCCTTCGAAGGATCCTGGCCCGAAAGATTATAAATGCCAAGATGCAATTTCCAGAATCCGAGGATGCGTAAGTTCTCTTGTTGGCGCAAATAGGACTTAAGGTCATCACGAGAAACATCACGGGCATCGTTCTTTATCTCCACACGTGCTAGTAGCCGCTCATTTTCGGGCACATACTTAGTAGTGCTGCAACCGAAATTGAGCAACAACAACCCAACTACACCCCCAAAAATCATCAACGAACCGAATATTCTTCGTATCATTTATCTTACTAATATTATTACTTTTGCAGACAAAGGTAAAAAAATCGACCATGTTAAGTAAGAATCAGAAAAAACTGATTGCCTCCATGGCACAAAAAAAACAGCGCGACAGTCACGGTTTGTTTTTGGCCGAAGGGCCAAAAACAGTTACTGATTTACTAGAGGCGGGCTTACAAGCCACCCTGATCGCGCATACAATAAACTGGTCCTTACCCCCTTCCTGCCATACAGAATCACTGCAACTCATACCAGTCACCCAAAAAGAACTGGAAAGTGCCTCACATTTAAAAACTCCTCAACACGTACTAGCCCTATTTAAGCAACCCCACTATTCGATCAATAATAATGCCATATATAATGAGCTAACACTTGTGCTCGACGGCATTCAGGATCCTGGCAATATGGGCACCATCATTCGGCTGGCCGATTGGTTTGGCATTCATCAAATCGTATGCAGTTTGGACACCGTTGATGTATTCAATCCAAAAGTGGTGCAGGCCACCATGGGAGCCATCGCACGAATAAAGGTCCACTATACCGACCTGCCAGCATTCTTGCAGCAATATCGGGAAAAATGTGCTAACCCCATCTATGGAACTTATCTGGAAGGGAAAAATATTTATGACAATCCATTGATTGCGCCATCACTGATTGTAATGGGCAATGAAGGCAATGGCATACGGGCAGAAAACACCCCCTTCATTACCCAAAAGTTGACCATCCCCACCTTTCCAGCCGGCACACCTACATCAGAGTCACTTAATGTTGGCGTTGCAGCAGCTATTGTTTGTGCCGAATTTAGAAGGGTCGCCGCCTATTCGAGGTAGATCAGCCACTTTTTTGGCTCAAATATTTCAAAAATAAGAATGCCACAAACTGCTGCCATTAGCAGCAATTTGTGGCATCAAAAAAATACTATCCCAGAGTTAATTGTGCTCTATTTCCTCGTGACACACATCTATCACTTCAAGTTTTAAATAGAGAGGTCTTGCTTTCAAAAAATTAATTAAAAGGCTCAGCTACAACATCAATCCCTCCATGGGGTTCTCCACGGGGTAAAGAAACCATCAATTGACGTTTATCGCCAGGTAAAAGAGAAATGAAATTGTCGCTCCACAGGGCTGGAAGTATTTCATGTCTGCTAAGCGGATGGACCAACTTCAATCTGGTTAAAATCGCTGGCGTTTCACCCCGATTTTCCACGGTTACTGTCCATGAGTCTCTTATACTGCCCGGGCTGAGGGAAACCTCAACCTTTGGTGTTTCTATCTTGTTCAGGCCGGAAAAGTCATTCGTCTCATGCAACCAGAAAAAGTCTTCAAACAGGATTTCTCCTTCAACGCTTTTGGCAAGCAACTTCAAAAAAACCAGTCCGTTACTCTCAGGAACAACATAAGCCATTTCAGCGCTGGTGTTTTCTGCGACATTCATGGTTTGCGAATCCTCCCATAACACCTTAAGCGATTGGTCCCACAAAACAGCAGAAACCTCAACCCCTTCAAGAGATTGATATTGGGCATTCACTAAATAAAGGCGTCGATCAACCCTGTTGAACTGCACGCTCAAAGGTGCAAAAGCCTTTTTAACACCATAATAACCGGCATGGGCCTGTTGATACCAATCATACAACTGCCACACCACGCTAGGCCAGCTGGAATTAGATTTCCACAAAAGTATTCCTGTGGAGTTATCCCACATCTGAATACCTATGGCGCTGGCTGCCGAGCGGTAGGCAGCATAATTCTGCAGTTGCGCTTTGGCCAAATAATTCATAGCCCCTTGTCTATCATTACTTTCAGGCCCGCCATAATCATTTCGGATAATGTCATCCAGTGCGGTAAACTTACGCAGATCTTCACCCGGAAAATTAGCCGCATCATGATAGCCCCAGTAACCATCCACCGGAAAATGTTCAAGGTCAGGATTTTTGCCAGTCTGGGGCAAAAAACGTTCAATGCTTTCAAAAACCGGCACACCACTGGCACCAATTTCACTGCTAAAACCATGCAATTTTGGATGTGAAAAGAAATCTTCAGGCCTGACAGAATGATAAGGGCCACCACCATGCAAACCGTGACCATCAGAGGTTTTTAAATAAAATCTACCCGATCGGTTATCGTTTTCGGCTAAAACAGTATTTACCAGCATCTCCTCACGTGGATTTACACCTTCGTTTCCGCCACACCAAATAATGAGAGACGGATGATTGCGGAATCTTTTAACAATCTGGTTTGAAATGGTTTCATACAAATTTGCTTCTGGTTGATACCCGGGCGTATTTCTAAAAGTACCCCAAAAATCGTTCAGAAAATCCTGCCAAAGTAAGACACCATGTTTATCGGCTGCATGGAAAAATGCTTTTGGAGGCACCCCTGTGGGTCCCCAAACCCTCAGCAAATTTAGGTTGGCATTTTTTGAAAGAAGAATTTCTTCTTCATACCGGGAGGCAGTCCAGTTCAAAGTCATGTCAAGTACCCAGTTGCCACCTTTTATAAAGACATCCTTTCCATTGACAGTAAAGATGCGACTCCCTTCAACGCGCGATTCAACTTTTCGAATGCCGTGCATTTCAGTGACCGTTGACGCCTGACCATCTGAACTTTGAGCAGTCAATACAACCTCATAAAGGTTAGGACTACCATACCCCAGGGGCCACCATAGCTGTGGATCACCGATTCTCAACTGTTTTACCATGCTTTTATCGAGGATCACCTGCTTTGTGGATTCTCCTGTAAGACTAAAAGGAACATCAAAAAGCAGCGTATCGGTTTCAAAAATAATTTTCCCTGTTACAACCCCTGCTTTAGGCGCTTGGCTGTGATTGATTAAGTTGGCAGAAATGACCATGTCGGCATAATCTGCCTTAGGCAGATTGGGTTCTGAAGTTATATATACCTCCGTCAGTTCCAGGTCATCCGTAAAAGAAAGAAACACATCTTCGGTAATGCCCATATCCCGATCACGAACAGCAGGTTGCCAATCCCATCCAACAGCATCCCACTTGGTGTAATTTTGACTGATCATTCCATCTCCCATATTCACGCCGGGATCACCAAAGGCCTCCAAAGGAGGAACTCCCGGAAGACCGGGAACATCAACCGGAAAAATGGCTACTGCCAAATGATTCAAACCATCGAGGGATACCAAATCGGTAACATCAAAGCGAAATTGCCGCTCCATGCCCACCATTACGGAGCTGTCGGCCAGCAGTTTCCCATTCAACCATAATTCTGCACGGTAATTGATTTCGTTGAAATTCAGCCATACTTTACTACCACTGCCTTCAACAGTAAAAGATTTTAGATACCAGTAAGGCCGGCTCCAGGGGTTTTCCCCATCAATATGGCTGTATTTCAGCAAATCGTGTTCTGCATTAAAATCATCATTGGCATCAGGGATGCGCATATTATTTTGCCCGATATAAGGATTGGGATATACCCCGTTGCGCACCAAAACAGTTTGAGCAGTCGCAGGCAAGGAGGTCTTATGCCATGCCTCTGAATTAAACGCCCCTGTTGAGAGCAATTCTCCACTCTCATTTACCAGAGCGGCCGATTGAACCAACCATTGATGGCGCAGCAGTTGAGCTCCTTGGGGTAGGACCGACAAAG
>DHVH01000219.1 GCA_002412555.1 Marinilabiliaceae bacterium UBA5213
ATGCTTTTAATGCTCAATACACGCAATCCAGAGTCGCCAGTTTCCGGGAGAAAGAAGGTGATGACTACCTACCGTAAGAACTACGACAAAGCGGAGAATCTGGAAACCTATATCATGGCCTTAGAAAATCACCACTCTGCAATTTTAGAGGATCTTTACAAACCGAACTGGGGACACCTTCAAAAAACCGAAGCGGCCTTGATGGCAAGAATCATGAACCGTGGAATGGAGGATGACATCGTGATATTGCCAGTCCATGATGGCTGTCTCTGTCCCAAAAAAAACCGCGATGCTGTCATGGGCTTTTTTGACTTGGAGGGGATTGTTGCCGCTGAAAACCTGAAACATCGCAAGCCGCTTCCCTTAGAGGAAATACAAGATGCTCTTCGGGCACATCGTAGATTGCGGCAAGCGGCATGAAAAAACGTAACAATTCTCACTGTGTATGATTTTCAGAAAAGTGTTAAAAATGAAAAATTGCAAAATTTCGCTGAAATAACGAATGGATAGAAGGTGGTCGAGTCGAATTAAAGGAACCTCACTGTGTATTGGTATAGTAGTCCCAAATATGTACACAGTGAGAGCCTCTCTCTTTCTATTTTGGCCTCTTGTTTTGAACCTCTTGTTTTTTTTTATCTTCGCTTACTCCCGGCAATATGTAAGCGGCGGCGGATCTCCTTAGAGTGGTTTAGCTGGACCACCACCAGGAAAACGCAACGCGCAACGCAACGCGTGCAAACGGGGGTAACCAAGGATGCAACTATTGGCATACAAGGGCATACAAGGACCAAGGCTGAACGATCTTGAGGAGGTTGGTACGGATAGGCCAATAGATAAACAATGATTGTTTTTCAATCAATGTTAACTTTTGACAACATAAGAAAACCATATATGAAAAGGATATTATGACGAATTACAAACGGGTAAAATATGGTAGCGAGAAACGATTAAATCTTGGTTTCGTTATATGCCCTATCTGTGCTGTTCAACCAGGCCAGGATCATGAGTATGGTTGTTTCGCCGAAGAGTGCCCTGAGTGTCACGGTATACTTCTGAATTGCCATTGCAGGAGCATTGACCCAGATGCAGGCCAACTTCATATCAAGGCTATCTCTGAATCTTTCAGTTCGCCTGAAGAGGTGCTTGAGATTTACTATCGGCCCATTGTCTCAGAAGTTCCTTCTCTGCTGACAGTATCTGCACGGGTAACAATATTTGATATGATGGGACTGGAGCCAAGGGGCTATGATGATCTTGGAGATCCATTATATTCTGCTGAAGATGTTAATTCGTTTAGACTGCAGGGGGTAGATTGTGCCTGAAAATACAGAATCGAAAAAGATATACTGAACACCAAACTGAACACCTGAACGATAGTTTCAATAGTTAGTTTCAATCAAACATGAGCAATACGTTCAATTGTTACGTTCAGCGAAAATGGCTCAGTACGCGTTTCGGTACGATTAAAATCTTCGTCTTTCTTCGTCCTGCAGATTCACGATAGAGGTAAAAAATGAATCAGAAAAGCTATGAAAAACTTATTCCCGTGATTGTTGGTGAATGGCGAACCGGCGCATACTCCGTTCGAGACCTTGCGAGAAATCATGATGTGAGTGTCGGTTTTATCGCCAAGCACACGGCAGGAATTGAGAAAGACGGTCTTGCAGTCGTGAACGCTGGAATACAATACAAACAAGGGTTAGCGGAGAACGACGAACACTTTGTCAGCGCAGTTAACGATGTAGTTAACAAGAGAACGGAGCACATTGTGTTCTTTAACAATGCGGCCATTAAGAATGTCTCTGAGGCGATGGCGGCCAAGTGTGAAAACCAGAGTGACTACCGGGCAAGGGCTGAGACGATCAGCAAAGGTCGCGAGACTGTGCTGGGCAAATCAATTGATATGGGCGTGCAGGTTAATGTGGGCGGTGGGAGTGTGCTTGAAGTTCTAAGACAGCAAAAGCGGTTCATAGACAGCGGGATCGCAGATATGATAAGGCCGACTTATAAGTGATTTAATTTTGTCACCTGGCCGCAAGGTTTTAGCAAGATTATAGCAAAGGTTTTATAGCAATGTTTATACAAGGTTTATACAAGGTTTAGGTAATGTTTAGGTGATTTTTTCCCCAAGGTTACAATTTTAAGTTACCCTCAGGGCCAGTTTTTCTAATGACCTCCATCGTGCTAAAAATAACCGCTTCTTTCTTTTGAGAGGGAGGCGGTTTTTCTATTAGGAAATTAACCAAGTCACTAGGTTAGTTGGCTAAAAGTGTTAACTGATATCGTGACATCTTGCTTGGCATTTAGAATATATCGCCCTCTTGTATCTCTTTGAATTCTTAGCGAGAAGATCTGTCCATCATTGATAATCCCTACTGCGATCAATTGTCGAACTTGGCTACTGGGTAGGATTAAGTAGTCATTATAATAACGGCAGTTATCACAGCCTCTTAGGAGAAAAACGTAAAATGTTTGAAATGAATCTTTAGCAACAAAGCTATTTTTCTTTATTGAAAAACCAAAAGTCCAATTATCAGAAGGATTGGATGTTTTTACTTGAATATGAAAATACTTATTATTTTTACTGGCAATAATATCGATGCCATCATCGACAGCCATTGCAGATGCGTTGAAACCATAGAATAACAGCTCGCTCATTACGGCTGCTTCTCCGGCCTTTCCTATGTATTGAGTAGAAAGGATAGGTGTGAGGGTTGGTTTAGGCGTTACAACAGGCTTCTTTTTTAGTCGGTACATCCCTCTTTTAAAACCACCAGACTTATTCTTAACTTTCGAAAAACTCGATTTTGTGCCTACCTTTCGAGCATCAGCAGAAAGAGCGGCCGATATTTTATCAGGAAGCTGGTCAGGTTTTATTTGTATATTCGGGAAACGATCCACAACCATTTTTGCAATATCATTGACGTGAGCTGCCCCCGTATAATCAGACATAACTTCTGTGATTTGCTCGATCAGGCTCATATTTAGTTCCTCATTATCGTTATGCCGTATATATTGTTACACTGGGAGAATAGGGGGATCTTTTTATCGGTTTGCTTGGCATGATCTGTTTTGCAATTATGTCTCCACTGCCAGACTTAAACCCACGGCCTGGGAAAAGGGGCAAACCTTTTTTATATTCATCTGGTGTCCGCTGAACACATTCCCCTAACGCCATTTTTACCATGCTCACATATTCTCCGAACCGCCTTGTCAGGGCATGACAACCTTATTATAAAACTCGTCGGCCTTGGCTTGATCAATGGTCTTGAGGCGTTTGTACACCTCTATGACCTGGTTAGTCTGGCCGGATTCTCCGCAGTCATTCACTGGAGGGCCGATTGGAATTCTTCGTACACAGTTTCGATGGGGATGGCGAGCCCGATCCCTTGCGTATTCCGCAGAATCATAGAGTTGACCCCGAGGACATACCCCTTCTCATCAATCAGCGGGCCGCCACTGTTGCCGGGATTGATCGGCGCATCGACCTGTAGGAGGAGGGCGCCGTCGGATTCCCGTTTTCGATAGCCGGAAAAAATCCCTGCGGTCACCGTATTTCGCAGTCCGACCGAGTTGCCGATGGTATAGACCTTGTCGCCCTGTTGGATCGCCGCATTCCCCACACTTCGCTGTAGCAAGGACTGTTCACTGGCATACAGCGACAACAGGGCCAGGTCATGCTTCTGACTGACCACAATATGATTGGCTGTATATCTCGAACCATTTGCCGTAATAATTTTGATATCTCCTGGCTGGATATGTTTTTCAAGATTCTTCAGTTGTTTGTCTTCCTGTTCAGGTCGCGGCAGAACTTTGGCAAGTTCCTCTTCGTTCGTCTCCACTACATGCTTGTTGGTGACGATATAATTTTCTTTCACAAAAAAACCTGAGCCGACACCCCAGGGCGTTTCGATGGACACAGTAGCATTGCGGGCATGTTCAATGGGACTTGTAAGTGTTGTGGGGGGCGTGCCGTTTTGAGTCGCAACTTTAGAGGACTGAGCAGGAGAATTGGTCTTAGAGACTATTTGTTCTGTAGCCGGTTTTTTGTCGAATTGATCAAAAGGATTTTGATTTTTTGACCCACCAGTATTTACCCCAAATACATCATCGTACTCACCATTAGCGGAAACACTTGTGGATGATTGCTGATTTTCAGTTTGTTTAGAAGAATTGGTGGAGAATTGGGGAATAATAATGGCGGCAAGAATACCTATCACTGCCAATATGATAATAGCCCAGCCAACCACCCAAATGACCCATTTATTAACACCTCTTCCGATATGCTCAAGAAGTCTTGCTTCATCTTTTATTGTTAATTGTGCGGCCGCAATTTTTTTCTTAATATGTTTGTGGTAAAGTGAATTTCCGAAAATTCCATAAAAGAGTTGGGGGATCAAAAGTATAGGAAGCATAAGAAATCCTCCCCATAGAGATTTTTCAATAGCAATGCGGGCTAACATGTCTATTGGCGCGAAAATAATAGACACAGAGAAAAAAAAGATAAAGAACAAACCGTACATTTTCCGATAAAGAAACCAATTGACATGGAAAAAGAATGCTGGCCAATTCCAACTTCTTTTTAATCCCGTGCCCTGTTGATCAAACTGCTTAAACTTTGTCAGATAATATTCCTGATTTATCTCCCCAAGAATAGCCTTATATCTTTTTTCCAAAATATCTGAGGGATTGTCATGAGGTATTGTTAATTGATTAGGCGGCTTGTACTTCGCATAAACAATACCACATGAAGGACATTCGCCGTCAGGTGCGTTATCGGCAGCTTGTCGTTCATAACCACATTTCGGACACTTCATACCCCATTCCCCTTGAGTTCAATATTGTTGGAGTGTGCTAGGCCAATAACTGTCGGCTTCCACCCTTTTTTTAGGAATTTTTATCTGATTCCTTTGCGGTGCATAAACGCCTTGTTCTGGACACGTATCATCACTGATAATGATCATACGCTTATTTAATGCGAAGTCCAATTTTATCTTGTTTAGGCTACCAGTCCCAGCAACTCATAATCAAGAAAATAAATAGGGGAATTTTCACATGTGGCCTTTCTGACGCAGAAAAAAGAATGCGCAAGGATTGCCAGCTATGACCGATCTTTATTAATGACCAAAAACTTAAGGAACTGTCAGAGAATTCGGAGATTCTTCATGTCTGATAAAGGCGTGAATGGCAAGATTTCAGAAAGGTTGGAACGAGGATGGCGATATTTGTGCGATATTAGAATCGTTCATCTTTCTCCGCGCAATTCTTCAAACCTTATATAAACCTTATGTAAACCTTTGGTAAACCTTATGGCTGGCCAGGAGGTTGCTCGACGTTTTACCAATGTCTTGGTGATAACAGGCATGTAACCTTAGCGGAACGTTAGCACTCTTGGTTTGTGCCAGTTTATGTATGGATTGGGAGACCTTTCCTTTTACTGGTGTATTGGGGA
>DHVH01000216.1 GCA_002412555.1 Marinilabiliaceae bacterium UBA5213
CGCAGTCTGCGGCAGAAGATGTGGCAGCCTCAGTGACATTGGAATGAGACAAACCGGCCAGTGGGTGTTCGCCGGTAAAATCCCGTATCAATAAATTGATTGGTATAATTGCTGAACATCGCTGTCACTATGACCATGAATACACAAACTTTATTTGACAGCTGGAATTCTTTCAGATGAAATAGCAATATTGTGGAGTTCATTTGCTTTCTGGTGCTCGGATTAACTTGGCTTTCATTCGCTCCCTGCTCTGGCCGGATATGCCGGCTGTGCGATTTTTTCTGATCATTGGTTGGTTGATTGGAATCCTGTTTTGCATTTTCATTCCCTATGGAGCCGGATTCGATGAAGAGCACCATGCTACAAGAATTTATGAAATTGCCGGGTATCATTGGCTTCCTAATCATATTGATTTGGAAGAACCGCGGATTACTCCTAAAAGCCTGATATCCTTATCTTATCAGCGCCGCTATATACGTGAACCTGCTTTTGATATGTTTGAGATTGAGAAGTTTACTCAAAAAATCACTGATTATTACTACAATTTTGAAACCCGCTCTACTTATCCGCCAGTTTTGTTTTTTTTACAAGCATTTGTTGCACGTCGATTTTGGTTAGCCTGGGATCTTCCGATATTGCCTACAATTATTGTGTTGCGCCTGGTTGGATTGGGATTGTACCTGACCATTGGCGCGACAGCGATCCGGATTCTCAAGAAAGGAAAATGGGTTCTCACAATTACCGCATTGGTCCCGATGGCGCTTTTTCAGGCAGCTACGCTGAATATGGACGGTGTGACCAATGCTCTGAGTTTTTTATTCCTTGCGATTATTATGAACCTTGCGGGCACACCGCAAAATGATAATATCTCTTCTCGTAGTATAGGGTACTTGATTGCGATAATCATTTTTCTGGGCGTGGCAAAGCCTGGTGCGATTTTTTTGTTCGTGTTTCTAATCGCGTTGCCATTTCAAAAAATTCGTCATAAAAACATGCTTGTTTTGTTGGCTTTTAGTGTTGGATTGGCTGTAATTTTTAACCTGGGATGGAATACAATCGCCGAAACCTTAAATGGAGGTCAGGGTGGACAGAATCTGGGATCGCAGCGAAATGCGATACTGGTTGATCCATCAAAATTCTTATTAGTTTACTTAAGAGACAGCTTGAATGGATTGCCCACCCTTTACCGAAATTGGGTTGGGTCGTATGGACACTGGGCAGGTTCAGTTCCTAGAATAATTTATCTTGCTTATCCATTGGCATTAATTGCCAGTGTGTTTGCTGAATCTGATGTGCAACCACTTTCAAAAAAGCAACGCGTTCTGATGGGTATGGGATTTTTATTAGCACTTGCCGCTACTTTACTGGTTTATTATGCGGTTAATTACATACCTGGAACAATAGTTAGCCTACGCCAGGGAAGATATTTAATTCCGATCATGCCATTATTGGCGATTCCTTTCGCTGGTGTGAGGATATTTAAAACAACAATTATGAAAAATATAGCCGTAATCACTTTATCCATCGCTTTGTTTTTCTATAGTTTTGGGCTATATGCCACTTATTACAGTTATTGTGCTCAATCGATATATACTCGGCAAACATGTATTCAGCCTGCATATCAGAATCTTAATCTGAAAAATTCCCCTTCTATCTTAATACATTCGCAGAATTCACTTACGCAAACCTTTTCTCCCGCTTGTGGAAGGTTGGAAGGTGTTGAAATTTACATCACTGAAAATGCCTATTCGCCGGATGCGGCCTTAGAAATTAGCTTGCTGGACTCGAATGGTCAGAAATTGGCAAGGTCAATATTCCACTCCGATCAGGTGATCAAGGAACAGTATTTGGTTATGCAATTTGATTCCATAATTTCTGAGACGAATGCTGACCACAGTATTCAACTCACATCCAATGCAGCTTCCCCGGATGGATTTAAAGTGATGGTTAGTAGTGGCAATGCAAGTGAAGGATACGCCAGAGGTGCTTTATTTGGAGGCGAAGATTTAATAGAAAGTGATCTGATATTTCATTATATTTGCGCCAGACTTTGGTAAATTTTACAAAACTTACGCATATCCTGTTTGCATGCAATCTTTTATCTTCTAAATTTTTTTAGAGTGGGTTTTTCTCGTTTTTATCAAAGCTATAGGTAAACCAGGCTACTACGCCAGAAATTGCAATAAACATTAAAGTAAGTAGATGGGTGGCAAAACCGGAGGTGATGGCTACCGTTTGTTGATAACCTAATGCTACTAGGCCAGTAGCCCAGCCCGCTTCCTGTATGCCGAAGCTGCCAAAGGAGTTAATGGGTAAAACATTGGCCAAAGCTGCAAAGCTGACTGCGGTGACCGTTGCAAAAAAACTGGGGTTGAGCCCGATACCTAACATGAGGATATGGTATGCAATATAGTTGATGCCCCATTCCAGTAAAGCCCAGACAATCCATTCGCCATATTCACGCAAACGATAGCCACCTAAGATATGTATGACCCTGCGAATGCCTTCGAGTATTCTGATAAATATCGGAATTGGTATGCGTGTTTTCAAAAGTTCGCTATAGTGTACGAACCGGGTTGCAGAATGAGAAAGTGCAATAAGTGCTATCGTACAAAACAAAAGAGCGCAGAGAAATATCAGAATGGCATAAAAATAAACACTCATCGTAGGGAAAAAGCCAATAAAAATAGTAAACGCAACGAACAAGACACTGATAGCCATCATATCCCAAATGCGGGTTACCAATAAGGATGAAATCCCTTCTGTTACAGACAACCGTTGATCTTTCTTAAGTAAATAAATATAGGTGAATTCACCCAATTTAAAAGGAAATACCTGACTTGCCAGACTAGTCGCCAGTGTCAAACGAAACGCACGTATCCAATCTTTATTCGGGAGATTGTTGATGCGTAGTAATCGTATGGCTCTTATACTGGCTTTACATAAATAGACCAGTGCCCCCAGTAATAAATATTGTGGTTGAACGGTGAGAATCAAATGGTATAATTCCGAAAGTTGGATTTGTTGAAGCAAAAAATACAAAAGTACAAATCCGATTATGAAAAAAAACATTTTCCATAACCATCCTCTGTTATTCAAAAAAAATTTTTTCATAAGCAGGGAAATACCTTAATTTAATCGTTCACGACGTAGAGCACTGATCTGATCGCCTATTAATCCAAAAAAGAATGATTGCATTCCCAAAATAACCAATAAAGAAGCAAATACAGGGAACCCCAGCCCATTGATAAATGATTTGATATAACCATAGCCCAGACCCAACAAAATAAGAAAAAAACCGGTCCAACCAAAAAACTTAAGCGGTTTAAATAAAAGCACAATATTTAAAATGATATGCAGTGTTCGCATGCCATCACGCAGTTGTTTAACCGAACTTTTTCCGACACGTTTACGAACCAGAATGGGTTGGATAACACCATAATGGTTGTTCTCAATCATCAACATTGTCGTCAGTGTAGAAGCACCAAAACCTTTGGGTAATAAATGCAAGTATTGTAGCAAAATAGACTGCTGAAAGCCGCGTAATCCGGAATTGAAATCGGGTGCGTTGGTTCCCAGAGCAAAATTTACTGCATGTTTTAGCAACCACTTACCTAGCAATCGCTTTTTGTCCTGGTGTGAATCGTCAGTTCGCACGCCTATACAGTACTCAAATTTTCCAGAGGTTAATTTTTGAGCTACAGTTATTAAATCCTCTATACGGTGCTGACCATCCGAATCAAACCAGATTATATAAGGGCGTGTAGCAGCCCGTGAGCCCATACAAATCGCTGCGCCATAGCCACGATTAAAAGGGTGGCTCATCAAGTGTATTTCGGGAAATGAGGCCACTATTTTGCTTGAGGCATCTTGAGAACCGTCATCCACAACGATGATTTCTGCTCCGTTAAGTTCAGGAGATGCAATAATTTGTTGCAGCACAGTCCCGATTACTTCTGCTTCATTATATACTGGGATAATAACTGATATTTGATTTCCCAACAATTCAATTTTATTTGTAATAGACATAGGTATATTTTAAACTAAAAAAATCTTTGTAATGATATTGGTGTGCGGTTGAGATGAAAGACCTTTAGAAATTTTTCCTTATGGGAAATGAAAAAATATCTAACATTATTCCATCTAAAAAAATAAATGTGTATTTCCAATTGACAGTTTAAGTGATTACCTGACATTAATTATATTTGTGTTGTGAACAAAAACGCTGCAAATAATTGCGTCATTTCCCATACAGTTGACAAGCAAATCTGGTATTTTAGATTTAATGCATGCATCTCACGTTTCCAACCAAGCATAATGTAGAAATAACAGAATGTCAATTATCACAAACCTTGTTCTTAAGAGCCTCTCATAATTCTGTAACACAACCTACATTCGTTGGCCGTGTCATGGGGTTTTTAATATCTGCATAGATAAGTAGTTGTTACTTTTCAGTATACTTAAGAAACGCCATGTTCTGTAGAGGCAGGCAAGCTTCTACTTCATCAATTGATTGGTATAATTGCTGAACA
>DHVH01000182.1 GCA_002412555.1 Marinilabiliaceae bacterium UBA5213
TAAACAGGCTGAACTCTGGCGCGAGTTGCGTCTTTCGGTGAAAGATGCAATGGATTTGGTTGAAAAAGCCGAAATGGATTTATTGGCAGCCCTGTCCATCTTCTCAGAAATTGTTCAGGAGCCTATCCGCGAAGCGCATATCTATAATGAAATTGGCTGTTGTTATCGCAGCCGTGTATTGCTACGAAAACAAGAACAAAATACGGATGAATTGCTGAAAGCTCTTGAACGAGGAGATCGCTATTTTGAAAAGGCAATAGAGCTTTCAGAAAAGCACAGCTTCTTTGTTGAAAAACTGGACAGCCTGCAAGACCGCGCGGTTCTTTATTTTCGCGCAGGAAAGTTTGAGAAAGCCGCTAGAGATTTGGAGATGATTCGCAGCTTAATCTCACTCAACCATACAATCAAGGAAAACGAAGGATTAACCAATCTTGATAGAACCATGCGAGTAGATGCCTACTACAAAATCATGGGACAGGTAGAGTTGCTGGCTGGCGGGTTGGTGTTTGATAAAGCCAGCCAACTCCAGGGAAAACCCGACAAAACTGTCATTTTGAAAATGCTTGACCATTACGTCCTAGCCGTAGCATACTTTTTTGCCTTCTCGGGCAAAGCGTTCACAAATCGCCAGACAAACAATCGAATTTATGCAAGGCTGAAAAATTACAACCGAGAATTTCTGACCGAGTTGCGTGATAAATATATTCCAGAGGTTATAAAAAAATATAGACTGCCACAAGAATCTGTAAGCAGTCAATTCGACGAAGTTTTCAGCCTGCTTATTCCAGGAAGCAAGGGACGGAATCTGGAGAAATAAGCCCACCATTAATGCAATCCATCAACTCTACGGCTTCTTCATTTTTGCCGAGAGCTTTTTGCACGAAACGCGCCACCCCATAAGCGTATCCAGCCAGGATCGGCAGCGGGGTGGCATGCGCTTCCAGCATAACCCGGTAAACAGGTTCTGTACTGGCAGGACGGCATTCAAAACGAGTAAGATCGCCGATTTCGTTCCACACACGCTGTTTTAGTTCATCCAGCCCTGGGATTTCTTCCGTCTTAGAAAGCATACGACCTCCCAGCCTGGCCGACACATTCACTTGCGGCCATTTTTTGAGTCCACGTGTTAGATCACGCAAGCTCAGGCCGGGTTGGCGAGAAAGAGCAGCCAATACCCACAGCGCGGTACGCAGGCCATCGCCAGTCACATGTTGCAACGTGGTGCGAATAATAAGATGTCCAATCTGCTCTCCTCCCAGAGTAATGTTATTGGACACCAAACGATCTGTAATGTATTTGTCTCCATTGTTTACGGTCTGGATAGCAATTCCTGCATTCCCCAGGTGTTCTGCCAAACCCGAATTGCTCATTTGAGTAATTACAATCTGATTGTTACTTAATAGGTTTTGCTCCTGCAATGAAAAGGCGATAATAGCCAACAACATATCGCCATCATACGGTATCCCATCTCGGTCTACAAATATAACCCGATCGGCATCGCCATCAAATGCGATTCCAAATTCTGCACCGCTTTTTATGATTTCGCCAGCAAATTCTTGAGGAAATTTGCGGTAGTGCTCACTGCCAACCTGGGAGTTAATGTTTGTGCCATCGGGCTGGGCATTCTTCAAAATGTAGCGCAAGCCGAGCTTGCTCAAAACCCTTGGGGCACTGTAATAGGCTGCTCCATTGGCACAATCAACCAAAATTTTATATGGACACCATTGGATCTCGCTAAATTCGGCGATGAGCGACTGGATATATCGGTCCGTAAAACCTGGCATTGGGCATAGATATGCGCGGCGAAGCCGTTCGGATAATTCTTTGGTCTCAGTCGAAAAAAAAACATCTTCGAGTTCCGCCTCCTGTTTATCACTAATTTTCATGCCCCGTTCGTCAAAAACCTTGATTCCATTCTCAATAATCGGGTTATGAGAAGCAGAAACCATCACACCGCCGTGCAGATCTGCATGACCGGCAACCAGGTATGAAATCGCCGCCGTTGGGATAATGCCCACATCCCAGACTTCCACCCCGGAATAGGTGAGACCTTCTACCAGCGCTTCCTTAACCCGTTGGTCTGACTCACGGGTATCGGTTCCAAGCAAAATCACTGGCTTACCAGAATATCTGAACCACGCTTGAGCCAGGGCTTGCCCCAAGCGTTTTTGGTCTTCCTTGCGAAAGGGGTACTGGTCAGTAATGCCACGAATACCATCTGCGCCAAAAAGTTTTTTCATAATTTTCCCCAAGATTGAATGAAACCAAGCTTCTAGGGTTGAGGCATGCCCATACCTAAGAATGAGACTATAAGATTTTAAAGAACCACTCTTTGTTGAGTATAGAATTAACCACCTTCACCAAATGCTATCGGTTTATGAACATATTGGTAGAGCAATTGTACAACAAAAATGTTCATAGAACCCATCCTGTGCGAGGTCAAAAGCCAGAACGGGCCGCAAATAAGGAGGTTTTCAGGCAGAATAAGGCCTCAAAATAGGGTCACATAAAGGAACCCATTACACCGCTATAAGCGGCTATAATTTTAGTATGACTGATAAGCCCTTCCAACTCGTGGTTCAATCAAAAATGCCGTATATAGCCTATCAAAATGATAAAAATGATTGATTCATTCCATATATTGGGGTTTCTTTTGGAGTGAACCACTGAACTACTCAAAATCAATTCCCTTAAGCACTTTTTCTTTGTGTAAGCGAATCAAAAAAGCCTGGCGGAAAAATCACCAGACTTTTTTGAAGAAGCAGGAAGAACTAATCTTCTTTGCCCGCAGGATTGCGCAGCGAAACCGCGCAGAGATTGTCCACCACTGCGCTGTCCACTTCCAACACGCGCTGGTTGGTCCCCGAGCAGAACTTGGTTATTTCCACCTGGCGCT
>DHVH01000045.1 GCA_002412555.1 Marinilabiliaceae bacterium UBA5213
GTCGTGCCCAATACCGTTGCCTGAGGTGTTGATGCCTGAGGGGTCAAAAATGGTGGCGTAGAGTAAGGGGCTGGCGCCTGTTAAATCGCCTGCTTTAAAGTCTGCATGGTTGAGGTAAAGCTCAATCTCCGGTCCCTCAGTATCCTCTTCGTAGTCCATGTTAAATCCTCCAACAATAAAGTCTTTAAAATCCCCGAACGCCTCACCTGAGTTATCAGAACGGGCATAGTAGCTGATTTTTCCGGGGGCGTAATTGTAGCGGATATCATAAGGCACCATAAATTCGACTTCAAAATCACCATTGGTAACGGTTGCCGTGCCCTTAAAAAGAATGTTGGCATACTGATTGAAACGGAACGGGGTGTTGTTGCCATTGCCCAGTGTGGAAACTTCCTGTTGTTTGTCGTAAACCACGATGTCCACCTCTCCGTTGAAATGGTCTAATTTGTGACCATTGCTTTCGCTTATCTCTCCCCGTATGTGTGATTTCGAAAGGGCCTTAAGCGTGTCCGGTCCTAGTTCAATTGCCTTGTGATTAATAGCGGTGGTTTTTACACCTGTCTCGGGATAAATCAATTTAAGGGCCGGATCACCCAACAGCGAAAAGTTGAGTTTATTAACACTGCTTCCGGCGTTGTTCTTGGTGTTCATAATAATGTTGCCCAACGAAGGTTTTTGCCCCTCAGCGTTGGTCTCAAACACCCGGTTGAAAAAGGAGTTGTTAAGCTGGAAATTAAGACTGGAATAGACGACCCTGGTTGTTGATAACAAGGCAATGCCGCCTCCTTTGCTGTTTAAAAATACCAGCTCGCCGGCCGACACCTTGGAGGGATGATCATACCTGCTAAATTCACAGGTGGCAGTTACAAACAGGGGCAGTCGCCGACTGTTGGTCCAATTGCCTATAGAGGAGGATGTGATGACCTGCTCACTGGTTAAGCCATTTGGACTTCCATGACCTACATAGTTGAAAAGCAGGGTGCCTTCCCGAATGGTTCGCTCAACCATATCCTGGGCATCGGGCGATCGTTCGCCAGAGGTACTGTTGGTTTTTTTATAACTGTCGATGAATATTTTTCTAAGATTAAAGGGGTAATTGTTTTCCACTTTCTCTGCCAGAAAATCCGCATCTCTCATGTGGATGTTGTAATCTCCATCGTCGGCCAAAAAGGTAATCCGTTTTCGCCAGTCTCCAGTGTCTTGATTCTCCAGATACCTACGTACTTTTTCTACAGCTACGGTGGCCTGTTCAGCGTTTCTTACGGGGAAACGACCAATGCCTATGTCTAAGCGGTCGAATCTGTCATCCGCTCCCTCTGTAGCGTCCAGAAAACCAAAATAATCGTCCGTTACATAGCTGTTGGTATGGTGTGTACTATTTTCTGATTGGTAGCTGACAATGAGTGACTTTTTGTTCGGATCTTCGGTGCGTGAATCATAAGAACCATGTCCGAACAATAAAAGGTAACGCGGAGCATGGTCGCCGGTGGCTCCATTTTTCTCATAGAGCATGCGCAAAAAAGACCTTATGGCAGTCGGGTCTGTATGTCCCCATGAAAATTCATTGTAAATCTGGTCAGGTGATACAATGACACTGGTTAAGTTGCGATGGGTCTGGTGAATAGTGGCCAGATCCTGGGCCTGGCTCCAGAATTGCTCTGGCGCCACAATCACATAGTGCGCCTGATCAATGGCATGGAGGTTTTGGTTGGCCACAGTACCTATTCGATTGGGTACAGGAAACTGTCCCGATGGATTAAAGGCAACATATTCTCGGAGTTGTTCGCTTTCAGCTTTAAATGTAAGGGTGCTGCCCGAGTGGCTGACAGATGCCCGTTGAGGTGTTATGATGTCTGTAACATCCCATATAATGGTTGAAGCTGTTGCATTAGCCAGGTTAAAAAGGGCTGTTTGGCCAGGACCTACCGACAAGGCATCGCGAAAATGAAGTTCGTGTCCGTCTAAATGCAAAGCATTTCGGCTGTTAATGGTCAGGTAGTCGAGCCAACCTTTGGCATTGCTGGCCTGATCCATATACCTGGCTTTCACCTGCAAGTCGATGCCATTCACCACAAAACTGTTGTAGCCGGATTGTTCCATGGCATAAAAGCTGTCGTAGCTGCCCATGTTTAACGGAGGTACATTAAGGGTGAGCGAGGGAGAGCTATGGTTGTTTACGGTAAATTGGAACGGATTCACATTGGCTGACCTGCCTGCAACTGCAGCCAGAAGGCGGACGGGAGCGGACTGGTCGCGGTTGGGCGACGTAAAAGTAAAAGTGTGTTCTAATTGGCCTGCGACTTCAAAGGTTTCACCAAACCATTTTCTACCTGATTCAATGAGACTCTGCTCCTCTTTTTCATGATAGGCCCGGAAATCATAATGGGTCACATTTTGTGTGGCTCCCTGAGTGGGCGTTTCCAGCGTTTCGATATTTTTTGTTGCACCTTGGCCATCTGTAATAAAATAATGGGCATGGTTGGACCAGAAATGAATTTCGTGAAGAAACATGGACTTATTTGCATCCCAGCGCCAGGACGCTGGTCCGTGACCGTAAAAATAGATGGCATCGTTGTGGTGCCACACACCCACTTGCGGCAGGTCGTCCGGTCGTTCTTCTGCATTAACCCGTGGAACCATTTGTCCCCCATACCCGAAAACTGATACATTGGCTGGCTGGCTGTAGCCCCACGACTGCAAGGTTGAATAAGGAAGGCGGTAAATGCCGGTTTTGCTAATAGCTATTTTTGTCCACTGGCCTGAAGCAAGCGCTGAGTTATTTGTATAGTTTGTCCCGGTTGATGATTTAAGCGGGTTGGTTTGATAGCTTATTTGCAGTGTGGCCTTTTCAAGTCTTTCTGCCACTCCGTTGCTCCGTTGTAAGGGTATCAGCTCAATTTCAAGAATGGTTTGTTTTTGTATCATAACCATTGCGTATGAGACTTCGGGACTGGCAGGAATGTTGCGGTCGCTTGCAAACAGGTGATCTTCTTCCCATGTGGCATCGATGATGTTCACCGTTATGGTGCCTGCAACAACATTGGCAGGCAGAGCGGTGCTGAACCGACTAACGGGAAGACCGTTTTGCCAGTGTCCTTCACCTTCAAATGGAAGCATGGTGGACAATTCCTTCTGAGTCCAGTTGACGGAGTGGGTTATAGTTAAAGAACCATTCTGCGCTAGCAACGGACTCAAACAGAAAAGAAATACGACAAAGGCAATTATCTTACGCATCCAATCAATACTTTAGTGTTTCTATTAAACGGGGAAAAGGCCTTCTGGTTTTGTTTTTTATGCAATAAATACTTTTTCTATCGACCAATAGAGCGATCCATTAATATTATGCTGCAAATTTAATGCAAATTATTTATCTGCCAGCCAAATGATAAAATTCCCTTATAGGTCAAGGATATAAACATTCCCATGTACACTAAACGCAAGAGTTGATGTAAAATTATCAGATCTTTTGAAAAAAAACAGTCCATTCATGTACCAAAAACAATTTCAATGCGTTTAACCATTCCAGTGATGTGCTAAATGAGGCACTCTTGCAACAAAAGTTTCGTCAGTGAAAAAAAGTGAGTAGAAAGGATAAAATGCTATAACCTTTTTTTATTTTTGCAGTATAAAGCAAAAGGTTGTGGGTTTAAACCCTCCACTGAAAAATCAATTCTTTGTATAGTTATAACCGAGCAATTCAGAATTCAAGAACATAAGCTATGAGATTTAAATCCAGTTTGTTACTAATCACTTTGGCAGCAGCAATGGTGCTGGGTTCTTGTGGAAACAGCAAGAAAAGTGTTTCTTCCACTACCGGATGGGCATACAACAATCCAGATTTCGGCGGCTTTGAGTACCGTTCAGGATACGAACAGGAGACCGGTCCCGGTCTTGTTTTTATCGAAGGTGGTACATTTATCATGGGCCAGGTTGAAGAGGATGTTATGCGGGAGTGGAACAATGTTCCCCGCCGTGTTACGGTACCTTCATTCTACATGGATGAAACGGAGGTTCGTAATGTGGACTACCGTGAATACCTGTATTGGATAAGAAGGGTGTTTGCCGACTACCCCGAGGTCTATCGTAAAGCTTTGCCAGATACTTTGGTATGGCGTCGTCCGATGGCCTATAACGAGCCATTGGTTGAGAACTATTTTCGTCACCCTGCTTACAGTGAATACCCTGTTGTTGGTGTTAACTGGTTGCAAGCCAGCGATTTTTGCTCATGGCGTACCGATCGTGTGAACGAAATGATTCTCATTGATAATGGCATTCTGGAAATGGATGTGAATCAACAAAATGAAAACAACTTTGATACTGAAGCTTACCTGCTGGGCCAGTACGATGGTATCGAAGGGCGTCGGCCCATGCGTGATTTAGATCCCAATAAAGATACACGTCGCGTAAGATATGATGATGGCATGCTTTTGCCCCGCTACCGACTTCCAACGGAGGCTGAGTGGGAATATGCGGCCCTTGGTTTGGTCGGTAACTCTTATCAGGAGCGTTTGACCAACCGTAGGATTTATCCATGGGACGGACATATTGTTCGTAATGCCAGTAAAAAGGAGCGTGGAAGAATGATGGCGAACTTTGTTCGTGGAACAGGTGACTACATGGGTATGGCCGGTTCATTGAACGATGGTGGTGATGTGACTGTTCCTGTTAAGTCTTACTATCCCAATGATTACGGTTTGTTTTGTATGGCCGGTAATGTGAACGAATGGGTAGCTGATGTGTATCGTCCGCTTTCATTTGCCGATACCGAGGAGTTCAGTCCATTCCGTGGTAATATTTTCCAGACTAAAGTGTTGGATGAAGAGGGAATGGTAGTTGATAAGGATGAGTTTGGAAGGATTCGCTACCGTACAGAAACGGATGAGGATATTCTGGACAGGCCTAACTATAGAACTTCTGATAACCGTAACTTCAGGGATGGCGATGCCGTTTCTAACATTGCAACCGGTGAAGGGTGGACTGAAGCAGAATCCAACACTTCTTCGATGTACGCAGGTACAGGACCAATGGGAAGTTTGATTTCAGACCGTTCAAGGGTTTATAAAGGTGGTGGCTGGAGAGACAGAGCTTTTTGGTTGAGCCCCGGAACCCGTCGTTATCTGGATGAGCGTGAAGCACGTGATGATTTAGGTTTCCGTTGCGCCATGACCCGTGTTGGTCGCCCCGAATCAGGTAAAAAATAGAGCAGATTTTTACAGATATTTAAAAAAGGTCGGTTGTTTACCGACCTTTTTTTATGCATTTTTGTGTGGACAATTACATGATGAATTTATCAGCATCAATAAATCATGATGGAAAAGGTATATCAACATTATTTGAAAAGTAGAAAGGTCACCATCGACAGTCGCAATTGCCCCGCGGGGTCTATTTATTTTGCCCTGAAAGGGGAGCGCTTCAATGGCAATGATTTTGCACGTGACGCCCTTGCTAAAGGATGTGAGCTGGCTGTGGTTGATGAGGTGGCATTAAAAAATGAAGAAGGATGTGTCTGGGTACCCGATGCGCTGGTGGCACTTCAGCAGTTCGCTGCTCACCACCGACAGACCACCGGGGTTCAAGTCGTGGGCATTACCGGATCCAATGGAAAGACCACCACCAAAGAGTTACTGGCTCAGGTTTTATCAAAGAAGTATCGGATATGGTTTACGCAGGGCAATCTAAATAATCACATAGGTGTTCCCTTAACGCTGTTGTCGATGCCGGAGGGTACAGAATTGGTTGTTGTGGAAATGGGGGCCAATCACTTGGGAGAAATTGCGGAATTGTGCGAGATCTCGCAGCCCGATTGCGGACTGATTACGAATGTTGGCAAGGCACACATTGAGGGTTTTGGTTCTGTTGAAGGGGTGAAAACCGGCAAGGGGGAATTGTACCGGTACCTGAATCAGCATGACCTGCCTGTTTTTGTTAATTGGGACAATGATCACCTGAAGGAGATGCTGGGCAATGCTTGTGAAAGGGCATTTAAATATGGTTCCGGCGAAGCAAGCGATGTAAATGGAGATGGGGCTTTGGTTGCGCCCTTCCTGAGCTTTTCGTGGCGCCGAAGAGGAGCGGGCGAGACTCATGCAGTAAAGACGCAATTAACGGGGATGTATAATCTCGAAAACGCCTTGGCTGCGGTTGCGGTTGGGGTTTTCTACAAGGTGGCTGATTCAGACATCTCCGAAGCTATTTCTACCTATCAACCGGCTAATCACCGTTCTCAAATAATCGATACGGGTAACAATAAAGTGATATTGGATGCTTATAATGCCAACCCATCCAGCATGGCAGTGGCATTGGATAATTTTTCAGCGGTGGAAGCTACAAAAAGGGTGGTTATTTTGGGTGGCATGAAGGAGTTGGGTGTTGAAAGTGAAGAGGAACATCGTACATTAATTCATCGGCTCCTCCAACTTCAAGTAGATCTTTGCTTTTTAATTGGACCCGAATTTAAGCAGCTTTTGCCACAAAAGCAGGGTTGGTTTTGGTTTGAGTCCTGCTTGTCACTCATCAGTCATATAAAAGCTCATCCTATACAACAGGCATTGATCTTGGTTAAGGGAAGCAGGGCTAATCAGCTTGAAAAGGTGATGGAGGCTTTGTAGGGTATTAATCAGTTTTAGCGGGATTAAAATTGAGTTGCGAAAATTTTGTTTTTCCTTTGCCAAAGAAATCCCAAACAACAGAACCTTTGTATATTTCCGGATGTTTTTGTTGAATAACCAAAGGCATTAACTGCCTTCGCTTTTTGAGGTACTTACGCAACTGCAGGCAGAATTGCCGGTGAGCGCGTGAAACGGCCAGCACATTGCGCCATTCTTGATGCACTGCGAAATTCAACATTGCCAGAAAGTCCAGCAAAAAACGCAGGCACA
This sequence comes from Marinilabiliaceae bacterium UBA5213, assembly GCA_002412555.1. Taxonomy (GTDB): domain Bacteria; phylum Bacteroidota; class Bacteroidia; order Bacteroidales; family Marinilabiliaceae; genus Geofilum. Next base: position 6,879 of record DHVH01000045.1, read on the forward strand.
AGATTAAATAAGCTGAATAGCCCGGCTGGTTTTTTAAGATCAGGAAGAGATTGTTTCGGAAGTTGAGGTAGGTCTTGTTGGGGTTTTGATAGCTTAGGGTACCTCCACCCAAATGAAAAACTTGACTTTCAGGAACATATATAATTTGATGCCCTTGATTTTTGACCCGCCAACACCAGTCGATTTCTTCCATGTGGGCAAAAAAGTCAGGATCAAGACCGCCTGATGCCACAAAAAGCTGTGTTCTTACGACCAGTGCAGCCCCACTACCCCAGAAAATGGAGCCCGGTTGTTGATATTGTCCGCTGTCTTTCTCTGCTTTATCAAACAAACGCCCCCTGCAAAAGGGGTATCCATATTTATCAATATAACCACCGGCCGCTCCGGCGTACTCAAAAAAATCAGGTTGGTAGTAATCCTTAATGACTGGCACACAGGCAGCAGCCTGCGGATTTTGTTCCATGGCGGTGATCAATGGAGGGAGCCAGTTGGGGGCGGGGGCTGCATCTGAATTAAGCAGAACAGTAAAGTCGGTATTAATCATCGACAAAGCCTTGTTATACCCCGCAGCAAAACCCAGGTTTTGTCCCAATTCAATGACTTGCACTTCGGGGTGATGGGTTTTTATCCATGCCACAGAGTCATCTGTAGAGCCATTGTCGGCCACAACCACCTGAATGTCCGGGTTTTTTGAGTTTTTTACCACGGTGGGTAAAAACTGTTGTATAAGCGCACAGGTGTTCCAGTTAAGAATGACTACCGATACCTTCATTGCGGAGTGTTTTTGTACAGGTGTTGATATTTCCATCTTTTGTGCGACCATAACCAGTATTCCGGTTGCTGTATGATTTGTTGTTCCAGTAAGCGTACCTGCCACTCCGAGATGGCATACTCTGGCGCTGTTGCTACATCACCCTCATAAGGAATAAAGGTGATTTGGTAATGGCCACGTTTCAGCTTTTCCATTTTCCAATATACGATTTTGGCTTTGGCCAGCTTTGCCATCTTTTCAGGTCCCAAAATGATGGGGGTATTTTGGTTAAGGAAGGTGGTCCAGTAGTTTAATTCGTGCCTGGAGGGACTCTGGTCGGAAATAAGCCCCAAAACAAATCGCTGCTGGTTGCGCTTGTACTTTATGATTTCCCGTGCGGTGGCATTTAGGGGGATGTTGCGTGAACCAAAAATGTTTCTCAGTTGAAGCATGAAGCGGTCGAAATATTTGTTCTTCAGCGGTCGGTAAACCGATAAGCCTGCAGCATTGACCGAGAGACTGGTAACCGGCACCCACTCCCAATTGCCGTAATGGCCTAGCACGGCTACTACATCATGCCCATCTTTCAGCAGAGATTGCAGTACTTCCAGGTTGACCAATTTTACTCTCTTTTGAATCTTTTTGGGAGATATGTGTTGTAAGACAAGTGTCTCCACAAAAAGATCACAAAAATGCCGGTAAAAACGGAGGCGTATTTTTTGTATTTCCGCAGCGCTTTTTTCAGGAAATGATCTTTGCAGATTGCCGGTGATGACTTTTCGGCGATAACCAATGGTGGCCACAATGAGAAAAAACAGGTCCGACACGCCATACAGCAGCCATAAAGGTAGCCATCCTGTTAACCATAAAAGGGGATAGCCCATGTAAAAGCCGATGCCACTACTAAGGGTTGATTTTGCCATGATTATTTTAAAAACCTGCTTACTTTGGTATGGAATTCATCATAGACGAGACTATTGGACGCGATAATTTCCCGGCCAAAAAGGTAATTGTCTCCACCGGAAAAATCGCTGATTTTTCCGCCTGCCTCCTGAATAATCAAGGCGCCTGCTGCCACATCCCAAGGCTTAAGATCATATTCATAAAAGGCATCCAGTCGCCCACACGCTACATAAGCCAGATCAGCAGCAGCAGAACCCAATCTGCGCATGCCGTGGCTGTTTTTCATAAAAAAATGGAGCGACTCAATGAATTGATCCATTAAGTTGAAATTGGTGTAGGGGAAACCAGTGGCAATAAGACTGTCGGCGACCGTTGGCCGTTCGGAGACAACTATTTTTTTGTGATTGAGGTAGGCACCACCCTCTTTCCAGGCGTAGAAGCATTCATCCAGTCCGGCTTCATAAACAACGCCAACAACCATCTCTTCGTTTTCCATTAATGCAATGCTGATGCACCAGGGGAAAAGCCCGTGAATAAAATTGGTGGTGCCATCAATGGGATCGATGATCCAATTATGGGTGACTCCTTTTTTGTCGGAAGTGTTTTCCTCGGCAATAAAGCCCGAATTGGGTATAAGCTGGGACAAAGCATCAATGAGTTTGGCTTCAGTGTCTTTATCAAATTGGGTCACAAAATCGTTCTTGCCTTTGCTTTCTGCTTCTGGTGCCTGTTGGTTTCGCTGTGCTTTAAGATTTCTGCCGGTGGTCTGGCTCAATTGCACTACTTTGAGACAGATGTCTTTATAGTTGATCATCGATATTTGTTTTTGTCCTTACAAATATAGGAAAAAGGAATCAATGCAGCAGGAACAAATAAGGCCGGCGCTGACGATAACATCTAAAATTGAGGATGTTTGCCTAAACCCCGCGAACTCGCTGCGCTCAAACAGCGCGGGCATCTAAACGGCAATCACCCTCAATTTTTTAACGATTTTTATCGAAGGCGGCTTAGTTACCAACTTTACATATGTGCTTATTTATTGAGTTTACCCTCATTATTCGACCTAGAACCTTAAATTTTTTAATTTTTTACAGCAGGTTGGAGGCCAGCTCTGCCAGGTAGCTGCGTTCACCTTTTATCAGATTCACATGGGCAAAAATATCCTGACCTTTCATTTTATCTGTCAAATAAGCCAAGCCATTCGATTGCATATCCAAATAAGGCGAATCAATCTGGTGAACGTCACCGGTGAAAATGATTTTGGTACCTTCTCCAGCGCGGGTAATGATGGTTTTCACCTCGTGTGGGGTCAGGTTTTGGGCTTCATCCACTATGAAGAAGGCTTCAGAGAGACTGCGACCTCTGATATAAGCCAAAGGAGTGATGAGCAGTTCATCGCGTTTTTGCATCTCTTCAATGGTGTTAATTTCCTTGCTTTGAGCGCTAAATCGGTTTTTAATGACCGATAGATTGTCGAACAGGGGCAGCATGTAGGGACCAATTTTATCTTTCACGTCGCCGGGTAAAAAGCCTATGTCTCGGTTCGAAAGCGGAACAATCGGTCGGGCCAGCAGCACTTGCTTATACATCTTGTTTTGCTGTAAAGCGGCTGCCAGGGCCAACAGCGTTTTTCCGGTACCGGCTTTGCCTGATAAAGCCACCAGTTTGATATCCGGGTTTAAGAGCGCGTTTAATGAAAAAGTTTGCTCCGCATTGCGCGGTTCAATGCCAAAGGCTGTGTGTTTTTCCACTCGTTTGATGGTATCGGTAAAGTGATCACACCATATGAGAACGCTTTGGTTGTTGTTGCGTAGGATGAAATATTGGTTGGCAGGCGTGTGTGCCTGATCCATTGGGAATTTTGAGCGGGGAATGGAGCCTGTTTTGTAAAGCAGGTCAATCACCTCCGGGTCAAAATTATCGTAGGTTTCTACGCCTCTGTGCAATATTTCAATGTTTTTTACTTTGTCGTTTTGGTAATCTTCGGTCTTTAAGCCTAGCGATTTGGCTTTCATTCTCAGGTTTATGTCTTTGGAAATAAGAATGACCGTGCGCTCCTTGAATTTTTCACTTACAAATAGCGCGATGGCTAAAATGCGGTGATCGGGTGTTTTCTCTGAGAACGACTCTTCCATTACCTGAGGGAAGGGTTTGCCTGTGGCAATGAAAAGCCGGCCTTTGTCTTTACCCAGTGGGACGCCATCTGAAAAGAGTTGTTCCCCGGCCAGTTTGTCCATTATGCGGACAAATTCCCGTGCCTGAAAATTGATTTGGTCGCTCCCTTTTTTGAATTTATCCAATTCTTCGAGGACAGTAATGGGGAGAATCAGATCGTTGTCCTGGAAGTTGTCGAGGCACTTGTGGTCGTGCAATATAACATTGGTGTCGAGAATGAAAATCTTGGCAATACTTTTTTTCTTAGGCGTCATAGATAGAGGTATTAGTAGTTACTGTTGTGCAGATTTATAGCTTAAATATATCAATTATCAGTCTTATTTCTCACTTTTGCACCAAAATTAGTTGATGAAAATGATGACCTATTCTGAAGCACTTGAGTTTTTATTCACGCAATTACCAATGTATCAGCGCAGCGGCGCTGTTGCCTATAAAAATAATTTGGATAACACCTGGCGTTTAGATGAGTGGTTTGGGCATCCGCACAGAGCTTTTAAGAGCATACATGTGGCAGGAACCAACGGCAAAGGATCTGTGTCGCACATGCTGGCTTCGGTGCTGCAGGAGGCCGGGTACAAAACAGGACTCTATACTTCTCCGCATTTGGTTGATTTTAGGGAACGCATACGGGTAAATGGTGCCATGATACCTCCCAAGGAAGTGGTTGATTTTGTGACGAAGAATCAACAAGTGATCACCGATATTGCGCCTTCTTTTTTTGAAATGACGGTGGCCATGGCTTTTGACTATTTTGCGCGGGAAAAGGTGGAGGTGGTAGTAGTGGAGACTGGCCTCGGAGGTCGTCTCGACTCAACCAATATCGTACATCCAATTCTAAGCATTATTACCAATATAGGTCTGGATCATACGGCGTTACTGGGGCCCACTGTGCCCTTAATTGCCGTTGAAAAGGCGGGGATCATCAAGAGGGAGATCCCGGTGGTCATTGGCAGGCGCCAACAAGAGACCCTGCCGGTTTTTGAACAAAAAGCCAGAGAGATGAATGCCCGCCTGATTATGGCTGATGAGGAGTGGTCGCTTAGCTTATTGGAACACGACCAGCAAGCTCAGACCGTACAGATTTTGAAAAACGGTGTTGTATTTATCGATGGTCTGGTGCTGCCTTTACCGGGGAATTATCAGTTGGAGAATTTGCGGACAGTGATGGCATCCGTTCAGCAACTGGTGAGGCAGGGGTTAATAATAAGTGAAGCCCAATTAAGGACCGGTATTATGGGTGTGTTGACCAATACTGGATTGAAGGGTCGGTGGCAGGTTTTGTCATCCAAACCACTCACCATTTGTGATACAGGGCACAATGAAGATGGCATACGAATGGTAGTCGAGCAGCTGCAGACCATTGATTATGCGCATTTGCATGTTGTTTTGGGCATGGTCAGCGATAAAGAAGTGGATCCAATTTTAGCATTGTTGCCTTCCAATGGCCAGTATTATTTCACTAAGGCTGCGATTCCCCGAAGTTTGGATCCCGATTTGTTGCAATGCAAAGCCCTTGTACATGGTTTGAAGGGCAATGTATATGCCAATGTTCCTGAGGCCTATCGTGCCGCTCAAAAAAATGCTGGGGATAATGATTTGATTTTCATAGGGGGAAGCACTTTTGTAGTGGCAGAAGTCGTTTAATTGTGATAAAATATTTGGCTGTTGATTAAAACTCTTCTATATTTGCATCGCTTTTGAGAAAAGCAATCAGGGCGCTTAGCTCAGCTGGTTCAGA
>DHVH01000161.1 GCA_002412555.1 Marinilabiliaceae bacterium UBA5213
TTATTATTGTGAGTCTGGGCATCCTGCTCTTTTTTGATTTTTTTGGCAAAAAAATCAACCTCTCAAAATCACCAATTCTTTCGGCCACCACTGGTTTTTTGGGTGGCTTTGCTTCCATGATTGGCAACGCAGCGGGTCCCATTTTCAACCTTTATCTCTTATCCACCCGCATCACCAAAAACAGTTTTATCGCAACGGGCGCCATATTTTTTCTCACCCTTAACCTGATTAAAGTCCCCTTCCACGTTTTTGTGTGGCACTCTATCACCTGGCCTACTTTTCACATGAACCTGCTGATGATTCCGGCTATTATCGCTGGTGTTGTAACCGGAAAAAAGATTGCCAGCTATATTCCCGAGCAGACTTTTCGCTATTTGGTGCTGGTTATTATAGCGCTGTCGGCACTTCTACTTTTGGTCAAGTAGTTACTCTTTCTATCAATAATAAAGCAATCATCACCTATTCCTTAAGGTTTTGGCATCCAAGCCTGTTATCAGACAAATTTTGACAAAGAATAAGTTTTTGTGCTATATCTGTGAATATGGATAAAATTGGAAACATAGAAATAAGAGTTCTCGGTAATAAAGGAAACTTAAAGCTTTCACCAGACAATTATGACGTGAAGGAGGTTATTTCTATGCTCGAAAACATAGAAGACCTATTGTATCCGACAAACAAAAAAGACAGACCAATTATCACTTATAATATTAAGGAGGGATCTGTAATACACTTTTTTAAAACCAGCATTCAAGCTGTTATAGGACTAAGTGCCATTCTATCTCAAATACAAAAACACAATTCTGTCGATTTTTTAGAATTGAGAACTGCTCAGGCCATTGAAAACATCCAGAACTTTTCTTACCAAAAAAATTATGATTTTGAAGTTAAAACATCGGTTGACGATGACTTGATTTTCAAAATCAACCCACAATCAAAGTATTTTCGGACAGAAAATGTTTGGGTAGATGCGGAATTTTATTTTTATGGAACGCTCACAAACGCTGGAGGAAAAACTAGAGCAAACATCCATTTAGATACACAAGAATTTGGCTCTCTTACCATTGAAACAGATAAGGATTATTTGATGGTACAAGAAGAGAATTTTTTGTATAAAAAATTTGGAATCAGAGCATTTGGAAAGCAAAACATTGAAACTGGAGAAATTGATAAAAGAACTTTACAGCTAATAGAATTGATTGATTTCAAACCAAAATATGACGACAAATATCTAAACCTATTAATCCATAAAGCAAAAAATAATTGGAAAGGTATTAATCCAGATGAATGGTTAACCAATTTAAGAGGAGACTATTACGCATAGTGTATTACTCGACACCGGCTTTTTTATCCGTCTGCTCAATGATGAAGACCCATTACACCAAAATGCCAGAGATTATTTTAGGTATTTTCTTGAAAGTGATATCAACCTAAAAACTTCAACCATTTCTATTGCAGAATACTGTGTCGGTGGGACTCTTGATGAACTTCCCTTAATGAATATTCAGGTTTTACCTTTCAATCTTGACCATGCGAGAAGGACAGGTGAATTTGCTAAAGTCATTTTTGAAGAAAAAAATATATCCCGGGAAGATTTAATACCGAGAGCGATTATCCCTAATGACTCAAAGCTTTTTGCACAAGCAGATTGTGATAAATCCATATCGTTTTTTGTAACATCTGATTCACGATCTATGAGAACTCATAAGATGTTATCAAAAAGAATAAATCCAAGTTTTAAAATAATTGATATTAAGGTTCCATACAATCAGCAATTTGGAATATTAGACTTAAAATAAGCAAAGTCCTCCTATTCCTTAAGGTTTTAGCATCCAACAATACGAAGAATTTTGTACTTTTACCCTCGAATAGATTATACTTGAATAATCCATATTATTATGACTGGCGATATTGACTGGGGTAATTTATCTTTTACCTACACTACAACCGACTACAACATACGGTGTTACTACCGTAACGGGAAATGGGGCGAACTGGAAACCAGCTCGTCCGAAACCATTAATCTGCACATGGCAGCTACTTGTCTGCATTNNGAGCTGGAGACTTCGGAATATCTGAACCTCCACATGGCTGCCACCAGCCTCCACTATGGACAGGAGGCCTTTGAAGGACTGAAAGCTTTCAGGGGCAAGGATGGGAAAATCCGTATTTTTAGGATGGCCGACAATGCCAAACGGATGCTGGATTCGGCCGATGGCGTTTTGATGGCGCGCGTTCCTGAAGAACTATTTATGGCGGCCTGCAAAAGAGCAGTGGAACTCAACAGCCGTTTTGTGCCGCCCTATGGCTCAGGTGCGTCTTTGTACATTCGGCCCATGCTGATTGGTTCTGGGCCTAAAGTGGGCGTGTCACCCGCAGACGAGTATCTGTTTATGGTCTTTGTTACGCCGGTAGGCCCGTACTTTAAAGAAGGTTTCAAGCCGACCAACCTGATGATTACCCGCAGCTACGACCGGGCTGCACCCAATGGTACCGGCCCTTACAAAGTGGGTGGTAACTACGCCGCCAGTCTCGCCTCCGGAAAAATTGCCAAGGAAAAAGGATACTCGGCGGTTTTGTATCTGGACAGCCGCGAGAAAAAGTTTCTGGATGAATGCGGACCAGCCAATTTTTTTGGCATTAAAAACAATACCTACATTACCCCGCAATCTAAATCCATATTGCCTTCTATCACCAACAAAAGCCTTATTCAACTGGCAGAAGAACTCGGCTTAAAAACCGAGCGCAGACCAGTGCCTTTAGAGGAGCTGGAGACTTTTGAGGAAGTAGGCGCCTGCGGTACCGCTGCAGTAATCAGTCCCATTGCCAAAGTGGACGATCTGGACACCGGCAAATCGTATATTTTTAGCAAAGACGGACAACCGGGACCCGTTTCGGTTAAACTTTACAATAAACTTAGAGCCATTCAAAATGGTGAAGAGCCGGACAAGTACGGCTGGATTACCATTGTGGAAGGATAAAACCCCATTATCTGCCACAAAAGCCGGTCTAAAAGTTGTTGACTAACTTTTAGACCGGTTTTTTCATTCATTCATTTGTCCATCAACCCCTTACCCGACAAAAAATTTACCATAAATTAACCTTTTGGCAAAACGCTGCATTCCAGCCTGTTAAAGCCAGTACCATAAGCAAATAACCACATTCCCCTACCCAATAGGTTCGTAATAGCTTAAATTACACTAATTTTGCACCCCAATTTGGAAGGTATTTTATGCAAAACATTAGGAATATTGCTATTATAGCACACGTTGACCACGGTAAAACCACCTTGGTTGACAAAATGCTCATGGCTGGTAAGCTTTTTAAAGACCACCAGCAGATGGGTGAACTTTTTATGGACAACAACGATTTAGAAAGGGAGCGTGGAATTACCATCCTTTCGAAAAACGTTTCTGTCATCTGGAAGGATACAAAAATCAACATCATAGATACACCGGGTCACTCCGACTTTGGCGGCGAAGTTGAGCGCGTGCTCAATATGGCCGATGGCGTTTTATTACTGGTAGATGCTTTTGAGGGACCTATGCCTCAAACGCGTTTTGTGCTACAAAAAGCACTGGCCATTGGTTTAAAGCCCATTGTTGTTGTTAACAAGGTGGATAAACCCAACTGTCGCCCCGAAGAGGTGCAGGAGGCGGTCTTCGACTTGATGTTCAACCTGGAGGCCACTGAGCACCAGCTTGATTTCGTGACTGTTTATGGCTCGGCCAGAGACAATTGGATGTCGAACGACTGGAAAACCATCACCACCGATATCAGCTCTTTGATGGATACCATTGTGGAGCACATACCTGCGCCTAAGATTAACGATGGTACGCCACAGATGCTCATCACCTCACTGGATTATTCGGCCTATGTGGGACGAATTGCCATAGGACGTGTGCACCGCGGTATTCTTAAAACAGGTATGGACATTGCTCTGGTGAACCGTCATGGAGAAATGCACAAGACTAGAATTAAAGAACTCAATGTGTTTGCCGGACTGGGACGTGCCAAAGTGGACCAAGTACTGACCGGTGAGATTTGCGCCATCATTGGACTCGATAAATTTGATATTGGTGATTCGGTGTGTGACCTGGAAAACCCGGAACCATTGGATCCCATTGCCATCGACGAGCCTACCATGAGTATGTTGTTTACCATCAACAACTCTCCCTTCTTTGGTAGAGAAGGCAAAATGGTTACCTCGCGCCACATCAAGGACCGTCTGGATAAAGAGTTGGAAAAAAACCTGGCCCTTCGTGTTGAGGAAACTGGATCGGCCGATGCCTGGAATGTTTTTGGCAGAGGTGTTTTGCATTTGTCGGTACTTATCGAGACCATGCGTCGCGAAGGTTATGAACTACAAGTAGGACAACCTCGTGTAATCATCAAAGAGGTGGCCGGCGAAAAACATGAACCGGTTGAAGAACTGACAATCGACTTGCCGGATGAGTATTCGGGACGTGCCATTGAGCAGGTAACCCAACGCAAAGGCGAATTGAGATCCATGGAGCGCAAAGGCGAGCGGGTACATCTGGAATTTTTAATCCCATCACGTGGTATTATTGGCCTTCGAAACAATATGCTGACAGCCACCGCCGGTGAAGCTGTAATGGCCCACCGTTTCATCGAATTTCAACCCTGGAAAGGGCACATTGAAAAACGCCAGAATGGTTCCCTTATTTGCATGGAGGCTGGTACTACCTTTGCCTATGCCATCGACAAGTTGCAAGACCGTGGCAAGTTTTTCATTTTCCCGCAGGAAGAGGTGTATATGGGACAAGTCATTGGTGAGAACAACCGCGATGGGGATTTGACCATCAACGTCACTAAAAGTAAAAAACTGACCAACATGCGGGCTTCCGGGTCGGACGACAAGGTACGCATTGTTCCGCCCATCGTCTTTAGTCTGGAAGAAGCACTGGAATACATTCAGGGCGACGAATACGTGGAGGTGACGCCCAAATCGATTCGTCTTAGAAAAATATTGCTGCAGGAACACGAACGCAAAAGAGGTTCTAAGCAGTAGGTCTCCATAGAAAAGTCAGCGCTAATAGCGCTGATTTTTTTGTTTATAAATCTTCCTGGTGAAGAATTCTGAAGCGGGTATACCCATATGGTGTCACATCCAACCGGTGAAACAGATCAACCTGTGCCGATGGCGGCCCATGGTAACAATGCTCCAGAAAATCCCTCATATTATCCAGCTCCCCCTCAGCATCGATCTCCACCTTACCACCAGGCAGGTTTTTCACATGTCCGCTCACGCCGAATCGCACAGCCTGCTTATGTACAAAGTAGCGGTATCCAACACCCTGAACGCGACCATCCACCAATACTTTCACCCTTTGCATAATTTTTTTACCCAAATTTAATCAATGAACCAGCAAACAGCAAACTGAAAAATTAAATTCATGATGGAGAGTACAGGGTCACGATCGACTCGAATTAGCGACGGAATGTGAGGAAGGAACAAAAAATGCCATTCGCATTGAATGGCATTTTTTGTTTTGGCTCCTCAGGTAGGACTTGAACCTA
>DHVH01000214.1 GCA_002412555.1 Marinilabiliaceae bacterium UBA5213
ATCTCCTTTAGCAAACTATGAGTTAGCTTTAACCTACATGACAACCGGAGAATATAATAAGGCAATTAAACACTCTGATATCGTAATTGAACAAAATGGGAAATATTTAATACAAGCATTTACGACCAAAGGTTCAAGTTTAAGCTCCTTGAATAAAACCGATGAAGCGATTAAAGTATTCATAGAAGCCATTGATTTATTTGGAGACAATCATTTGATATATTACAATTTAGGATTTGTTTATTTCAAAACAGAAGAATTCAATAATGCTGAAATTGCTCTCACAAATGCAATTATTACTAAGCCTAACCATGCAAGCAGTCACTTACTTTTGGCATATACCATGCATGAAAAGAAACAAAAAGTTCAGAGTAATTTGAGTTTGCATTATTTCTTATTGCTTGAGCCAAAATCGGATAGAGCGAAATTAGCCTTTCAACTTTTAGAAAAAAATTTAACAGGAAATGTTGAAAAGACAAATGAGAATACAATTAACATCAATATACTTCAGAGTAGCATTGAAAGTGAATTTGGAGCTGCTGAGATGATGATTGCAATGCTTGAAGCTTCAAATTCGCTTGATGAAAATATGGGTAAATCTGAAGAAGAATTATTTATAGAGAATACTACATCATTTTTTAAAGTGTTGGGAGAACTTAAAAAAGAAGATAATTCTGGCTTATGGTGGAATTTCTATGTTCCATTTTTTTATGAAATTGCCAATTCAGAATATATTGAAACATATTGTCATTATATTAGTGTTGGTTCAAAAGAAAAATCTGCAGGGTGGATTAATGAAAACCCTCATAAACTAGATGTTTTTTTCAGTTATTTAATGGAATAAAGAAACTGCATATCGTTTCCAGAATGATAAATTATAAAAAGCAAACCACAAATGCGACCCAAACTATTGAAAATAAGCACTATACTCTTGTTCGGTCTTGGGCTAACAGGACTACAGGCACAAGAAAGCATTAACGCCTCAGGTAGCAATGCTACGGGCAGCGGAGGTTCGGTGAGCTATTCCGTTGGGCAGGTTGTTTACACCTCTATCACAGGTCCAAATGGCGTGGTGGCACAAGGTGTACAACAACCTTATGAGATTTCGGTAGTTACCAGAGGGGAAGTAGTCAATGGCATAAACCTTTGCGTTTCTGCTTACCCCAATCCAACTGTCGATAATCTTACATTGAGTATTCATGATTTTGAACTTTCAAATTTATTATACCAGCTGTATGATTTGGAGGGCAAACTATTACAAAACGAAAAGATTACAGGAAATCTAACAAGCATTGCTATGAGCAACCTTGTTCCTGCAAGTTATATTTTAAAAGTAATTCAGGGCAACAAAGTGGTTAAAACGTTTAAAATCATAAAAAAATGAGGAACAACAGATAATGAAAAAAGTGTGGTGCACCGGTAATGAAATTGATGTGAAACCAATTAAATCAAACAGTTACTTAACTTATATTAAAACCCATGAAAAGAATAATAAATTTATTTGCATTTTTATTGTGGTCGACAATATTATGCGGACAAAGCCCTAATCTAATTAGTTATCAAGCTGTAGTTCATGATGCTGACAACAAATTAGTAACAAGCAAAGCTATAGGAGTAAGAGTAACTATTTTGAAAAATGAAAATCCAGTGTATATTGAAACACGTGAACTCTCTACAAATCAAAACGGATTAATATCATTTCTTATAGGTGAAGCTGATGTTGATGATAATTTTGGGAATATAGTCTGGGGAAATGGTGAATATTATATCAAAACAGAAATTGATCCAACAACTGCAGGAGGTGCAAATTATTCAATTACAGGTATAAGCCAATTGGTTAGTGTGCCATACTCATTGCATTCGAATGTAGCCAAAGAATTGGTTGGAGAATCGGGGAATAAATTGGATGAAGTATATAGTTGGGGCAATCATTCTGAAACTGGGTATTTGCTATCTGAATCGCAAGATATTTGGATAAGTAATGATACAATCTACCTTACAGGCGGAAGTTTTGTAAAACTTCCCGAAACTTTTAGTGGGGATTATGCTGACTTATTAAACAAGCCAGCAGTTGTGTCAGATTCCGAAGATGGTTTAATGAGTTTTCAAGATAAAGTGAAATTAGACACTACCGTTAATGTAAATATTGTTGCAGGTAACGGTATTGAAGTTACTGGTGTTTATCCAGATATTTCTATCTCTACCAAACAGGACACTCTTTACTTAGGCAAAGAGTATTCAGGCGGTATAATTTTCTATTTATATACCGGAAGCGATGGAAAACAACACGGTTTGGTTGTTTCTAAAACCTCTGCGCTTTTTTCTTGGCAATCTGTAGTGTCAGTTACAAATGCAAGTCGTACGGATGATGGATTTTATAATACAAATAGGATGACAGGTAGTCCAGCAAAAAGTTATGTCATGACATTAGGAGAGGACTGGTATTTGCCCTCAATTGATGAATTATCGTTAATGTTTCACAATCGTTTTCATATCAATAAAACATTGAGAATCCTGGAAACTGGCTTGTTGAGCGTAGTTGATGTTTATTGGAGTAGTACCGAATTTAGTACTAATTTGGCACTTTCTTTTTACAATGGAGAAATGTTTTATCAGGATAAAGTAGATACACTTACTGTTAGAGCAATAAAGGCATTTTAAAGGCTTTAATGATTAGACTACCAATAAGCTGCCAAAATATCCTCTTGAAGACTTAGAAAACATTTTGAACAACCTATTGATAGCAGGGAATAAGAATCTGACTTGCTGTGATTAAGTTAATGCTTAAAAGAAATATATAATTTAAACAGTTACTAAAGCTGAATCAACTCTATATTCCGAAACTGAATACCGGTCCCTTCGCTTTGGAGCCCAATGTGCCCTTTGGTTGGGGTGGCATTGGTGGCTTTCATTTGTAGGGTGTTGTTGATCCAAAATTCAAGGGTGCCATTGAAGAAGCGAATGCGGTAGGTGTTCCACTCTCCCGGGGCTTTTTCGGTGGAGGCACTGAACTTGTTGGCTACAGCTACCCAGCTGACTTCCGGGTTTACCTGGTAGTCTTGCCCATCAACGGTAGCTTTGGCGCCTTCGTGCATCAGTACCAAGTCGCCGGCATTTTCATGTTTGAGTTGGGCTTCGATACAATGTGGCCAGACTTTATCCTCCCCTGATATGGCTAACAATACGCCACTGTTGCTTGGTTCGCCGGTCCACCTCCATTCAAGACGCAGTTCATAGTTTTCATAGCTGTCCTTTGTGCGAATGTAGCCAAAGGGTGCACCTCCAGCGTTCATAATTCCGTCCGTGACATAAAATACGGTGTCTGCATTGGCTTCGCTGCGCAATACAGGAACCCAATTGCTGAGGTCCTCACTGTTGAATAAAATTTCTGTTTTCTGACTATTGGCGGTGCCTACGAATAGCAACAGACCCAAAAAAATCATAGCTGTTTGTTTCATGGTGCAAAGTTTAGTGTTTTTATATAATGGTTTTTGCTGATCTGAGCACTTCTAATATTGAGGGGTAGGTGTTCGTAATCAGGTTGGGAAGCACCTGCGAATTGACCCAAAATACAGATTCTATGTTTTCCTCAACCTGTGGTTGAGGTTTTTCATTTCCCTGATAAACCATTTCGAACCAATGGGTCTCTTTAAAGATGGGCTGATCTTTAATATGATAGGTGTGAAAAGTCCTGGTTATTTTTTGTGTGATGGAGATGCCGCTGATGCCACACTCTTCTTCTACCTCGCGAATGGCAGCATGCTCAAAGATTTCTGTGGCCTTTATTTTGCCTTTGGGCAAGTCAAAATACCCCAGTCGCTTCAGGCCCAAAAAGGCCGTCTTGTCTTTGTTCCAAACCAATCCGCCGGCTGCCGGCAGATTTTTAAAGCAGGCTCTGAAATGCTGCAGCAGTTCGTTTGCATTGTGATGATATATATAAGCACACTTCCTGCTTTCATCCTGCTCAAAATGATGAATGAATTGCTGCAGTTCGCCTTGGTTGGCATATTTTAATATGCTGCTGAAGTCCGATGACAAGTCGTTTTCAATGCGCTTGGTCAAAATTATAACCCGGTCCTTAAAAAAGATTTTATACATTTGTATTCATGAAAATTGCATGAGCACTAAGATGACTAATATACTCACAAATGAAAAATATTGAAGAAACCGTTGCTTCTCAGTTATTACAAATTAAGGCAATAAAATTGCAACCCGCAAACCCTTTTACTTGGGCCTCGGGTTGGAAATCTCCCATTTATTGTGATAACCGCAAGACCTTGTCTTTTCCGGTGGTTAGGGATTATATGAAGCAGCAGTTTGCTGCAAAAATTTCTGAAATGTATCCCGACGTGGATGTTATTGCAGGGGTAGCTACAGGCGCCATTGCCCAGGGGGCACTGGTGGCTGATTTGTTGAAGAAGCCTTTCGTTTATATCCGCTCGGCCCCCAAGGGGCATGGATTGGAGAATCTCATAGAGGGAAATTTGGAGGCCGGACAAAAAGTGGTGATCATTGAAGATTTAATTTCAACAGGAGGCAGTAGTCTCAAAGCGGTTGAGGCGGTCCGTGCTGCTGGTGGAGAAGTGCTGGGTATGCTGGCGATTTTCTCATACGGTTTTCAGGTGGCTGTTGATAATTTTGCAGAGGCTGGTGTTAAGCTGGATACTTTGAGCTCTTATCAGACCCTTTTAAAGGTGGCAGTTGACAACGGACATGTGACCTCAGAAGATATGGAGACTTTGAACGACTGGAGAAAAGCCCCTGATAGTTGGAATAAGCAGAACCCTTAAAGCATAGTTTTAGATGACCACTTTTGAAGGACCAGTAAAAGCAATCCCACACGGATCGGATGTGGTATTCGGATTTTTGTCTGATTTCAATAATTTTGAAGCTTTGGTGCCGCCCGATAAAATTTCGAATTGGGAAAGCGATGGTGATAGTTGCCGTTTTACGGTTGAAGGAATTGGTGAGCTGGGTCTGCGAATCATTGAAAAAGTGCCCTTTAAGACCATCAAATTTTCTGCTGATGGCAAAACACCTTTCGATTTTTTCTTATGGGTGCAGTTAAAGGAGGTAGGTATCGGTGATACCCGGGTGAAATTGACCATTAAAGCGGAACTCAATCCTATGCTGAAAATGGTGGTGACGGGTCCGGTTAAAAAATTTTTAACAATTGTGACAGATGGCATAGCTTCCTATCCCTACGTTGCTAAAGAATAAAGGAGACTTCTTTAAAGGCATAAGTGCGGATCTCTTCTGACTTGGTCTTGAGTTTTAGATGTCCATCCTCTTCAATGTCACTAAAACATGCCTCAAAGCGCCCACCTTGGTCAGCATACCAATGCCATCCGGTTTGGCGATACAGATGTTGTAGATAGTCCTTTTTTAGTGCTTCATTGCTGTCAGCTTCCAACCAGCCGAGGTAGCGGGCAACAAAGGCAGAGAGAAAGGACTTTAGCATTTCTTCTGGTGGGTGTTGCTTGCCTGTGAGTTGGGTGAGTGAGATGGGGTTGGGGGCGTCAGATTTGAAAATGGTCTGGTTGAGATTGAGGCCGATACCTATTACGGAATCACTGATGATGTTGCCCTTTAAATTATTTTCGATGAGAATGCCTGCCAGTTTATGGTCGTCGGCAAATATGTCGTTAGGCCATTTGATGGACACATTTTGATACAGGGGCTTGAGAATATCCATTAATGCCAGCGTAACCAGTTGGGTGATGCAGAACTGTTGCTTGACTTGTAGAAAATCGGGATGGATTAAAAGGGAGAAAGTCAGATTTTTGGCAGCTTCACTTTCCCAGTAATTACCTGGTTGCCCCCTGCCTGCCGTCTGTTCTTTGGCCAACACCACCGACAACTCAGGAAGTGTGCCGTCCCTGGCCATTTCCTTTAGTTTTAGATTGGTTGAATCCAATGATTCAAAATAGTGAATTTTAGGCACTTCCTTTTGATCCATATAAATCGAAGTTTCAGCAACAATGCTTCTGTTTTAGAGTTTGAAAATAGGCATTTATATCCTTTGAAAGTGTTATCTTTGAGCAAATTTTTAGATTTATACCATTTAGAATAGATCTGAATTCAAAACTAATTCTTTAATCATCTGTTTAAACAGATGAAGCGCGTTGGCTAAGTCTCTCATTTGGTGTTGAGATTGCCCTTAACGCGTTACATCTGGGTATTAATTCATGGCCTATAGCAGATCGATTTAGATGGATAAAAAAATAAGAATGATAGAAAATCAGGAAGCGATTACTACAAGACAGTTAGTTGACGCAGTGGTTGAGGGAATTCAGGAGAAAAAGGGCGTTAATATAACCGTTCTCGATTTAACTTCTGTAGAGAATACCCTTACAAGTTATTTTGTAATATGTGACGGGGACAGCAATGTGCACGTGGCTACTATTGCCGACTCGGTTGAAGATTATGTAAGAAAAAAGGTGGCTGATAAGCCCTTTCACATTGAAGGTCGCGGAAACGCTGAGTGGGTTTTGCTCGATTACATGGATGTTATTGTGCATGTGTTTCAGCGTCCCGTTCGGGACTTCTATAGTCTGGAGACTTTATGGGCGGATGGTGAGCGTACCGATATTGAAAATTTATTTTAATTGAGTATCTAATTTTTGGCAGATAATGGCAGAAGATAAAAAGAACATGGACGGGGACAACAAAGGGGATAAACCCGGACCAAAATTGCCCCAGTTTAATGCTTATTGGATTTACGGTATCATCCTTGTATCCCTGATTGCGATTAGTTTGTTTAATGTGGGGCAAACTCCGCAGACTGTGTCGTGGAGTGTTTTCGAAGATAAGGTTTTGCCAGGCGGTGATATCACACGCATTGTAGTGATTACCAATGAAGGCAAAGCTGAAATTACCTTCAACGAAAACGCCCTTGACAAGTACAACGATATTTTGAAAGATGTGAGTGCTATACCTCGTACAGGCCCACATTTAACTGTTCGCATACCAACCCTGGATAAGCTGGAAGAAGCCCGGAAAATTACCGAAGAGCAGCATGGCATTCGCATTCCTATCGAATACGAGGAGCGCACCAATCTGTTTCGTGATTTCTTTATGATGATGTGGCCCATTCTTTTGATTGTGGCCATCTGGATTTTTATTTTCCGACGCATGAGCTCGCAGGGCGGTGGTGGTGGCGGTGCCGGTAATATTTTTAATGTGGGTAAGTCTAAAGCCCGCATGTTCGATAAGGAAACAGGTGTCAAAGTAACCTTTGAAGATGTTGCCGGATTGGTGGAGGCCAAAACGGAACTGGAAGAAATTGTGGAATTTCTTAGGAAGCCTGAAAAGTTCACGGAGCTGGGAGGAAAAATTCCCAAAGGCGCTTTGCTTGTTGGCCCTCCGGGAACAGGGAAAACGCTTTTGGCTAAGGCTGTGGCCGGAGAAGCCAATGTGCCTTTCTTTAGTATGTCGGGGTCCGACTTTGTAGAGATGTTTGTGGGCGTTGGCGCTTCCCGTGTGCGAGATTTGTTTAAAAAGGCGAAGGAGAAAGCACCGTGTATTGTTTTTATCGATGAAATAGATGCCATTGGTCGCGCCCGTGGTAAAAATGTTAATTTCAGTGGCAACGATGAGCGGGAGAATACCCTAAATCAGTTGCTGACCGAAATGGATGGCTTTGCTACCAATAGCGGGGTCATTATTCTGGCTGCTACCAACCGTGCTGACATACTTGACAGGGCGCTGATGCGTGCGGGTCGTTTCGACCGCCAAATTAGTGTTGAATTGCCCGACCTGAACGAGCGTAAGGCTATTTTTGAGGTGCATTTGCGTCCCCTGCGTTTAGGTGATGATGTAAAATCAGAATTTTTAGCCCGCCAAACACCCGGTTTTTCTGGTGCCGACATTGCCAATGTGTGTAACGAATCGGCGTTGATTGCTGCACGTAAGGGCAAAAAACTGGTTGAAAAGGAAGATTTTCTGGATGCTGTTGACAGAATTGTTGGCGGTCTTGAGAAAAAGAATAAAATAATCTCGGTAAGTGAGAAACGTGCTGTTGCCTATCATGAAGCAGGCCATGCTGCGATTAGCTGGCTTTTGGAATATGCGCATCCCTTGGTAAAGGTTACTATTGTGCCCCGGGGTAAAGCCTTGGGTGCTGCCTGGTACTTACCCGAAGAAAGGTCTTTGAATACCTATGAGCAAATGCTGGATGAGATGTGCTCAACCTTGGGCGGCCGTGCCGCCGAAGATTTGGTTTTCGGCAGAATCTCTACCGGGGCGCTTAACGATCTTGAAAAAGTGACCCGTCAGGCTTATGCCATGGTTTCTTATTTTGGCATGAGTCCTAAAATCGGAAATCTGAGTTATTTTGATTCTACCGGTCAAAACGAATACGCTTTTAGCAAGCCCTATAGCGAGAGTACAGCCCGTGTTATTGATGAGGAAGTGTCGCGCATAGTAGAAGATCAGTATCAGCGCGCGAAGCTGATTCTTAAGGAAAATTCTGCTAAACATAATCAACTAGCCGAATTGCTGCTGGAAAAAGAGGTTATCTTTAGTGAGGATTTGGAAACTATTTTTGGCAAGCGTAAACTTTCAGAGCATGTTATTCAGGAAGAGGCGAATGGACAAAAGAAGATAGCTGGTGAGCCTTTAAATCCCTCTGAGAACTTGCCCGGTTCTGACAAGGACGATGAGGTGGCGCCAATCAATGACTAGTTGTTTGTTCTGTAATTAGTTATCCTCTTCAGGTTTATCGATTTTCCATAAACGTATGGAGGCATCCCTGAAAAGGAATTGGTCAAAGTTGTCAATTGTTTTTATCGACCGGCAGCGTTAAATTTTTAAAACTGAATCTTTGTGTTAATTTTGTACTCTGATTTGGGTTGGCTATATTTAAAAAAAAGATATGCTTTTCTGTAAAAAGTATACATAACATTCTTTAAAACTGAGTTGAGTGAATAATTTTTGGCAACGTGTCCTTACAGGGATTATTTTTGTGGTAGCCATCATAGGTGGGATGTGGTGGCACCAATACGCTTATTTACTCATTTTTTTTACGGTAGTTCTGCTTGGGATGCTCGAATTTGTGGAGCTGGTTAAAGCCCGACCCGTTAGTGCGCAGATTGGTTCGGCCATTGCCCTGGGTTCTTTTTGGTATTTGATGTCTTTCTTTGTGCTTTCTGGAGGGATTTCTGTCCAATGGTTGATGTTCATTGTACCAATGATTATCGGGGTTTTTATTATTGAACTATTTAGAAATTCTAATACACCCTTATTAAATATTGCATGCACCCTTATCATTCCGTTTTATGTGGCTTTGCCTTTTTCTTTCCTTCATTTTTTGGTATTTAAAGGAGGAAGTTACGATTTTGGTTTGTTATTGGGGTTTTTCATGCTCATTTGGGCCAATGATTCCGGCGCATACCTAATAGGGGTTAATTTTGGGAAACGACGGCTTTTTAAGAGAATTTCACCGCGTAAAAGCTGGGAAGGTGCTATTGGCGGTTTTGTCTTTACACTGGTAGTGGCCTATTTTATACATTTTTTTAATGGTGGACTGGAGGCGGTTCATTGGATAGTTATTGGCATTATTGTCTCCGTTATGGGTACTTTTGGCGATTTGGTGGAGTCCATGCTTAAGCGCAGTGTTAATGTTAAAGACTCGGGCTCACTTTTACCAGGACATGGGGGCGTGCTCGACCGCTTTGATGCTGTCATATTTGCTGCGCCGCTTGTTTGTGGTTACCTTATTTTAGTTCGTTATTTATTTTAAAGGTTGTTTTAATACATTGATGCTTTTATGACCATTCACAAAGAGGGATATAAAATCCTTGGAACTGTATTGCTGATTTTTGCAGTGATCAATTTGCTATTGGCTTTACTTCCCGGTGTAATAGCCTGGAGTGTGCCTGTATCAGCTGTCTTATTCTTTTTGGTTCTTAACTTTTTTAGAAGTCCCAAACGGGAAGGTTACCTGCATGAAAATGCCATAATTGCCCCGGCCGATGGTAAGATTGTTGTTATAGAAGAGGTTGAGGAGAACGAAATTCTTCATGGTAAAGCCATTCAGATATCCGTATTCATGAATGTTTTTAATGTTCATATTAACTGGTATCCTTTATCGGGTGTAATTAAAAACTTTAAGCACCATAGCGGACGATTTATGTCTGCTTATCTACCTAAAGCTTCCACTGAGAATGAACGCACTACTGTGGCCATTGAACACGAAAATGGCAAGGTGGTTGTGGTACGACAAGTAGCTGGTGCGGTTGCCCGACGCATTGTATGCTATGCCAAGGAAGACACCAAATCTTTTCAGGGTCAGCAAATGGGCTTTATAAAATTTGGATCACGGGTGGATATTTTTCTGCCGGTTGGTTCGCGCATAGATGTGAAATTGGGTCAGGTAGTTCGCGGAAAGCAGACCATACTAGGCTGGCTCGAATAATCAGGATTCTCTTTAATTGTATTTTTCCACAATGCGGATTCTTTTTAAGAATCCACATTGTGGTTTTGTTTTTTATGAAATTTGAATAGATATGTTGACAAACGTTTGCCAAAAAGAGATTGATGAGGTTTTTGAATCCCCCATTGTTCAACAAACAGCCTTTTGGTCGCAGGTGAAGAAAAAAATGGGTGTAAAATCCATGGCCTTTAATTTTAAAGGGCGTCGTGAAGATTTTTTTGAATCCGGTGATCTCAAGGGGTCTATTGTTTCTGATTTATTGGTGGTTAATCAACCCTTAGATCGCCAACATTCTGTAGCTTATGTTCCTTATGGTCCTGAATTGGAACCGGTGGAGGGTGCGCAGGGTCCATTCCTTGAGGAATTGTCTGAATCGTTGAGGTCCTTTTTGCCTGCCAATTGCATCTCAATACGTTATGATTTGTTTTGGCAGTCGTATTGGGCTGGTGAGAGTGATTATTATGACTCTAACGGGCATTGGACAGGTCCACCCGATAAATCTATTCAGGAGATCCGGTTCAACTACGGGACCGAAAATTGGGGCTTTAGAAAGGCTTTTAACAATATCCTGCCTTCGAATACGGTCTTTCTTGATCTTAAAAAGGAAGAAGAGCAGATTTTGGCGCAAATGAAGTCTAAAACCCGCTATAACATTAGACTGGCTGAGCGCAGAGGGGTGCAAGTTAGAGAGCTTGATTTCGATCAGCTTAACATTTGGTATGATTTGTACCGTGAGACGGCTATGCGCAACAGGATTTTTTTACATGATATAGAGTACTTCAGGGCAGTACTGGCAGCCCGTGCCAATCATACCCATTCTCCTGCAGAGGTAGTATTGCTGGTGGCTGAGGTTGATAGTGTTCCTTTGGCAGCTATGTTTTTGGTCATTTCAGGTAAACGGGCCACCTATTTATATGGCGCTTCTGCTTCACAAATGAAGAGCATGATGGGCAGTTATGCCCTCCAGTGGGGGGCTATTGCCAAGGCCAAAAGCAAGGGGTGTATTGAATATGACATGTTTGGTATTTCGCCAAATCCGGATCCTGACCATCCAATGGCCGGATTGTACCGATTTAAGACGGGTTTTGGAGGAGAGATTTATCATACGCTGGGAAGCTGGGATTATCCTTTGGATGAAAAAAAATACAGCCTTTTCACCGCTATGGAGATGGCCAGTCAGGGGTATCACGTTTAGGATACCCCTTTACCGATTAAAGTCTTATGCCCATGAACACAACATCATCTACCTGCTCTTCCTCTCCCTTCCATTGAGCGAAGGTGTCTGTAATTATTTGTGCCTGCTCTTGCATGGGTTTATCAATTATTTCCAACAGAAGTTTTTTGACATTGGCAGACATGAATTTTTTACCCTCGGAACCACCAAATTGATCGGAATAACCATCGGAGAACAAGTAAATACAATCGGATTCTTTGGTGTCGTAGCCGATATTCACAAATTCGCTGTCATCTTCCATTATGGTATCACCAATACTTCTTCTTATGCCCTTGTAAACAATAAATTCTCCGTTGATGTATAAGTAAACCGGTCGCTTGGCAGAGGCCAGCCTGATTTTCTTGCTGTGCAAATCTATTTCTACAATGGAAATGTCCATACCGTCGCGCGAGAATTCTATTTCGTTTTTCTGAAGCAAGATCTTTATTTCCAAATCCAGGCGGTGAAGAATATCCGCTGGTGAATCTACTTCTTCTCGTTTAACAATATCGTTGAGTAAAGTGGTTCCTATCATTGACATGAAGGCCCCCGGAACGCCATGCCCTGTGCAGTCTGCTACACAAACAAGAAACTTGTTCTTAAGGGGATGGAACCAATAAAAATCACCGCTGACAATATCTCTGGGCGCAAAGAATATAAAAGATTCATTGAAGGTACTTTCAAGAATGGCCGACTCGGGGAGAATGGACGATTGTATGCGCTTGGCATAGTTAATACTGTCTGTTATGTCCCTGTTTTTGCGTTCTATTTCGGCCTTTTGCTCCCGTAGGATAATAGTTTGTGAGTCGACTTCTCTTTGCAAGGCTTCTTTTTGTCTGAGTAATTTTCGCTCGCGTATTTTTATAATCAGGAAAATGGCATACCCAATCAGTCCCACAACAATGATATAGAACCAGAGTTTTTTCCATATGGGTGCTGCTATGGATATGTTGATGGATAAAGGGTTTTTGTTATAGATGCCATCTGCATTCGAAGCCCGGATTTGCAATAGGTAGTTGCCATCCGGAAGGTATTCATACTCTCTGAACGACGTATTGCCCAGGTCTATCCAGTTTGGCTCGTCCGATTCTCCCTGACGGGTTAAACTGTATTGGTAGGTAACTGCTTTAGGGTCTTTAAAGCTGATGCCTATGAATTCAAACCGGAAGGTGTATGAGTCTCTGTAGGGGTAGGGAAGCACCAAATCATTCAAGGGGTTGTGCTCTTCACCTGATACTTTTACGGATGTGAAGTTGAGATTGGGTGCTATTTCGTTTTCTATATCTTTTGAGGGAAAATAGTTGATGACACCCTGACTCGAGGCAAACCATATATTTTTAAATCTATCGGTAAAACTATTGTAGAAATCAACCCCCATTTTTTGCTCATAATCAAAAGTCCGTATTTGACTGCTCGAAAGATCCATTGAACTCAAGCCGGGAAAATGAGTGACCCATAAGCGGTTTTGTTGGTCTGTTAATATGTTGTAACAAAAGTTTTTGGACAGTCCGTTCGATACATCAATGTATTGGAGCGAGTCTTCGTGGTATTTAAGAATGCCTCTTCCCTGAGTCGCCAGCCAAATGTTGCCTTGCTGGTCGTGTGTCATGTCAAAAACATCGATGGGTGTATCGGTAATACGATGAATCTCAATGTTTTGAGATTCAATTCGGCAGATGCCGCTGTTTTTGGGTCCGATCCATAGCTCCCCATTGCCATCTGAATAGACAAAGTTGATATTGTTGTGGGGTAATCCGTTCTCAGTAGTCAGGTGTACTACTGCTTTGGTTTTAATATCTAGCTTATAAAACCCGCCTACTGTTGCCAGAAAGATAAAATTATCGTTGCCGGTAATGTCATTGATTTTTCTCCCCGTAGTGGAAGCGGTGTAGTACCAACTTGAAAACACGCTTTGGTCTTTAGAGCGATAAAATAGTCCGTAGTTTTCTGTGGCTACCCATATGGTTTCGTTTGAGTCGGCATAGAAACCGGTAACAACATCACGTGGAATGCCCATTTCGACATCATAAAACTCAAAATCAGTAAAGCAGTATGGGTCGGCGACTATTAATCCGTTCTCCAAACCAATCCACAACCGGTTATTGGCATGGAATACTGAGCGGGCTTTATTATCCTGAAAACCTATGGTCGATAAGTCGTAAAAGACCATACTTTCATCAACAAGTGAAGAAACACCTCCTCCATAAGTCGCAAACCAATAATTCCCTTCCGTATCAGCTAAAAGATCCTTAACGAAATTGTTATTCATTCCGTTGAGTACCGAAAAGGTAAAGGATTCTGTAAACTCCTGCTTGTGTACATCGTAAAATAGCTTGATGACCCCATTGCCCCATGTTGCCAGTAGCAGGTGTCCTTCATCTTCTTCTTCAATGGCTTGAATGTTTTCGTGTCCTAAATTAAAGGTGAGGCAAAGACTTTTGTCAATAATTTGGGTAGCTGTTGACTGTTTGAGTGCAAATTTATAGAAGCCTTCATCTTCAGTTGCAATCCAGAACTCATCCTGTATCCCTTTCCGGGGCGTAATAGATGTAATGGTGGTCATGGGAATTTCATTGAATTTTTCAAGTCGCTGAATTTTCCCGTCGTTGGTAACTTGTAATCGCATAAGACCTTCAGAGGTCCCCAATAAAACTGTATTATTGCCCAGTGGATAAATGGAATAGAACAAGGTGTAACCCAGGCTGCCTGTATCGAACCATGTAGTGACGTTTTTGTACTTGTCAATTTTGGCAAAGCCACTGTTTTGAACAGTTACCCATACGTTACCCTGGTTGTCGTGATTGATATCCCGGATTGGGCTGTTGGTGCCGGGTAGTCTGAGAGGTGTAAACGTGTGGTCCTTAAAAAAGGTGAGATCTCCATTGTTATGTCCTATCCAAAGCGTTCCCTGGGTATCCTCCTGCAGCGACATAATAAAATTATCAGCCAGAGAGTCACGGGTCAAATAGGAGGTGAACTTTAAACCATCGTAACGCACAAGACCTTCTCCCGTCCCAATCCATAAAAATCCATCCGTTCCTTGTTCCAGAGCGTAGATGAAGTTTTGGGGAAGTCCCATGTTTGAATCATAGTTTCTGAACTGAAATGTTTGAGCATTAGAGCTGCAATGCATTACAAGCAAAGCAATTACCACGTATTTTCTTATCCAACGGAACATATCAATCATCGTGTGGGTGCTTTAGGTTTTATGCCAATACTGTATTTATACTTAGGAATACCACCAATGGGAATACTGTAAAAGGGCAATAGTTCGCCATATTGGTTTTCCAGATAGATGACTACATTGTTGTTACGTATATTGGCTTGTCTGTTTTTAATCATTTGTATATCCAACGAGCTGTTGATATCATCCTGCGTAATCTCATGGGTGCTGGTCGCCCAATTGTTGTCGCCTGAAACAGCCATTCTTTCTCCATTTTTGGATGGGGATATAATTCTGATGATGCCATCGTTATCCCAGTCAAAGTTGCTTTGCTTGATGGCAACAACCCGTTCATTCATATAGGGATAAATGTGGGAGACTTCATTAACGTCGTCGTGCAGACGAAATTTGTATTTGAAATAGAAGGCGAAGGCGCCTTCTATGGCCCTGTTTTGTTGGTTGTCGGTACTTAAAAACAGTCGGTACAGGTTACCGTCATCGCCGTCTAGTCCTTCAACAACAAGTTTGAATACATAGCCTCCATATTCGGGAAGCAGCTCTCCTTCTGAAGGATTAAAGGGGCCAAAGGTGAACCACTTTCCATCCCAGCGGGCATCATTGCCAAAGGTGCGTGAGGCCAACATGGTGCCACTTCTGAAATTTCCGTCTCTGCTGATGCGTTGCGCATCTACATTAGAGCACGCACCGTCTCCACCAAATACAGCAAAATTGGTTCGGGTATTCCATTCGCCTTTTTGTTCGTCAAAACTTCCTCCTACGTCCGGATCAAACACCCTAATAAAAACAGGGTCTTGAAAAGTTTCCGGAATGCTGAAAAAAATGATCTGTATGAAATCATCATCCCCCCATGCGGTTTCCCCATCTTTTCCGAAAGTTACCAATGCATCAATGTTCTCATCTATGGCGGGAACTGGCTGTCCCTTAAGCTGAATGCCGGTAAAGAATATTAGAAAAATGATTATCCAAAGCTGTGTTCTTAGCATCTTAAACATGTTATTTAACAACTATTACCCGGTAGGAGCATAATTGGTTGTTGTCCCAGTATGCTTCACATTTGATGGTATATGTTCCTTTCTTACGGAAATTATGCTGAATGGTTGTACCTAAACGTATTTCTTCTTTATCTCCTAAATCCCAAAAGTATTGAACGCCCTCCAAGTCTCCAAATCCCATTAGCTTTGCCTCCAATGAGAAGTGGTCCCCCGCTTGCAGTGTTTCAGGTGCTGAAAAGTAGACCTGCTTGGTTTCTTCAAGTAACAGCTCATAATTGGCTACGGCATACAACTCCTCACCGGTAATGGAATCTATAACATGAAGAAATATCTCGTAAAAGCCAGGACCTGGGAAGCAATGATCTACTTCATCCCCTCTGGCCTGCCCGCCATCGCTGAATTCCCACCTGTACTGATGGGGTACGGTATCTTTGTCTAATTCACTTTCTTCAAAAAAAGTAAAACAGTAGATGTCTTCAGTCACCTCATTGGGTTGCTCACAAAAGGCCAACTCATATTTAAACTGGTAAATGTTGTCACTTCCTTCTCTGTTGGAGGCAAAGAAACCGGATGCTTCATCCGTAAAAACATAGCAGCTAAAATCATTGCTGGCCGAATTGATTGGTGATTCGAGCCCAACTGGAGGTGACCACGTATGGTCGTTATGGATGGAATAGAAGATGTCCATTCCACCCAAACCGCCATGGCCGTTCGAGGTGAAGTATAGCTTTCCGGAGGGATGGTAAAAGGGGAACAGCTCACTGCCCGATGTGTTGATGGTCTCTCCCAGGTTTTCGGGACTGTCCCAGCCAGTTGCTGTGCGACGACTCACGTAGATGTCGGTTTCTCCAAAACCGCCCGGCTTATTGGAGACGAAAAACAGCATCGAGCCATCGGGTGAGAGGGATGGATGAGTAACGGAGTAGTTGCCGATGTTAAAGGGAATTTCATCCAAGGGCTGCCAAGTGTCACTCCGCTTATGCGATTGGTAGAGACTAAGCTGGTTTTCGGTGTTGGAACTGCGGGCAGTTCTCAGATCATTGGTCTTGTTGAGGGTGGTAATAAGCAAGGTGCCATCCGGCGAAAAAGTAATGGGGCCGGTGGTTAAAGGTTGTTCGGCCGTTAATTCAAAGAGAGAAACTTTCCCTGCAGACCCGTCCGGAGCCAGAGGTGCCGAGTAAAGCTTGTATAAATGCTGGTCGTCCTGATTGAAAATGTTGACCAAAACGGTGCTTTTTCGGTTCGAAATAAAGTAGAGGGTGGAGTCGAGCACCAATGGGGCTAGCTCGCTTGAGGCAGGACTGTTGACGTTGAGTTTGGTGATATTGATTTCCTGCGCTTTAATACTTGGAGTCAGAAGAAGAGCTGTGAGCAAGAGTTGTATGGAAGGCCGGTATATTTTAATCATGGTTGTAGAGGCTTTTTAGTTGACAAATCATGTAGTGTTGTCTATGGTCGGTTAAAAAAAGCGGGGATTGACCGTATTTATTTTATAGCCAAAATCAAATTGCAGGGATAGCTCGTGACTGCCACTGTTTAAGTTGCTTAAGTCGCCCGTAGGGTAATCAAAGCTATAGGCGACCCGTAACTGAGGACTGGCCTGCCAGCCTGCCATAGCAATGATTTCACTGTTGGTACGGTAGGTTAAGCCGGTCCAAAACCTGTTTTGTATCAACACATTGGCTGATAAATCAACAATGGTAGATTGGCCAGGGTTATACCTAAATAAGGTAGCAGGCTGAAGGGAAATATTTGGATTGAGTGCATACAAATAGCCTGCTGTAATCAAATAATTGGTTTTGTCGGGCTCAAACACAGGCGATTCATCGTCAAAGTTCCCGTTGTAGAACAAATCCGGAATGGAGAAGCCTGCAAAGAAATCCTGGCTGTACCAGGCAACACCAAAACCCAGCATGGGGTTGATATAGGTCTCGTTTTCACCGAAGGCGGGGTCGTTGGGATCTGTCAGACTAAGCCTGTCCCAGCTTGATTTGGAAGATAATAATCCGGTACTCAGACTGAAGGCTACCCGACTGCTTTGTCCTACCTTAATGCGATAGGCATAGGCCGCTGAAAATCCCGTGTTCTGTACAATGGATACATTTTCGTTGAAGAAGGAAAGCCCAAGAGCTACTTTATCATTTTTCAAAGGTGCGTGCATCGAGAAGTACTGTGCATTGGGGGCATCGGGTATGCTGCTCCATTGCATTCGATAAGCGCCAAAAGCGGATAGAGATTCTCTGGAGCCAGCAAAGGCCGGATTAATGGCAAACTGGTTATGGATGTATTGGGTCATTACCAGTTCTTTTTGAGCAAAAACAGTGACACAAATGGCACTCAACAGGATCATGGTCAGGAATTGCTTCATTTTATGTCAGCTTTAGCGAATTGAACGTTTGATAATCAGATAGTCTTTGATGTTTACCCCTTCTCCGCTGAAAACATAGTAGTAGTAGCCATCGGGAAGTACCTCGCCATTTTGTTTGGTGCCATTCCAGTCGTTTTGATAATTAGAGGTTTTGTAAACAACGGTGCCTTGCTGGTTGAAGACAATCAATTGATTGTTGGCGATGGTTTTTGCTCCTGGTATTTTCAGCAGATCGTTGATGCCATCTCCATTGGGCGAAAAACCTGTTGGGTGTTGAATGCCCTGCACGCTAATCTCAATTTCCTGCCAAACCGGTGTGCATGTGCCATTGCTTACGGTCCAACGTAAAAGGGTCTGGCCAAAAGCAAGCTGGGCAATTTCTGCCCGGGGATTATTTATTTGTGCGATGATACCGTTGCCTGCTGTGATGGTCCATGTGCCTTCTCCAAAAGGTGGAGGCGTTGCCTCCAAAATGAAGTTTTTCTGCTGATAAAGCAGCGTATCTTTTCCTGCGAAAATATCGACTGCTTTCAACTGCTCATAAAAGGTAATATTCACCTGATCGGTGACTGTACATTCTTTGTTTTTGACAGTCCAGGTCAGGGTTTTGGTAACTTCTCCTGTGAAAGGATCCGTCTCGAACGAGCTGTTAAAAGCATTGTTGTTGCCGAAACTACCGCCTCCACTCCAGGTGCCGGTCCCTATTGGTGGCTCTACGGCTGAGAGGGTGATTTTGTCACCGCAGATTTCCATATCATCGCCAGCATTGGCACTTGGCAGCAGGTCAATGACGGTGGCTGTGGTTCCTGTCTCACCGGTGAAGGTGGTGGAACAGTCATTTTTATCCGTAACGGATAAAAGCTGAAAGATGGTCTCCCCGGTAATGGTATGCGTCTGCGTATGGCTGTTGTTGGAGGTGGTGAACTGGCCTGATTCAGCACCGAAGGAATAACTCACGCCCCAAGGACCATAGCCGCTGAGTTCAAAATCTATTTGAGCATCTCCGGTGCCACAAATTTCGCTGTCGCTTGAAAGGGTGGCCGATGGTTGCCCGTAAAGGGTTACAAAGACTTTATCAGAAAAACTGCATGCCCCGTTGATCTGGGTAAAGGTTAATTCAAAAGTGCCATCCTCTACAGCTGTGAATAAAGGGTTGGTGATGCTGGCATCACTAAAGGAAGCACCGGTAACTGTGTCCCAATAATAGCTATTGCTTTCTGCGCCCGGTGTGGCATTAAGCAGGGTCGAAAGCCCGCATTTTGCAATGTCTTCACCCGCAGAAAAGGGGGATGAGGGGGTTTTGAACAGGGAGACGGTAGTTGTTCCTGCTACATTTTCTCCAGAATATTCAATATTGCTCCCGTCGATGGCTTTTTCAATTCTAATAAAAAAATCGCCATAACCATAACTTTCTATGCTCGCATCGAAGGTTTTGGACCACTTGAAAGTGTAGCTGCCACCATTTTCGGAAGGGTAGAGATCTTCAATTCTCCATGCTTCTGTTAAGTTTCCTTGTGAGTTAGTTATGCGTATCCAGACATCAAAAGGGGCATTAAAAGTCTCTCCAAATTTTATATCAATGCTGAGTTCCCCGCTCTCACAGAACTCTGCATCAGGTGTAATGATTTCAGCCATTATTTGCGCCTTTGCGGGCATATGCACCGCCAAAAGCAAGAGGGGAATCAGAAGAAAAAGGATTTGGAGCCTGCGTTGCATCTGTTTTAAGTTAGGTAATTGACATTCAAAACCTAATAGTTGATTGGTTATAATTCAATTGGGAAGGGGAAACTATTATGTTTTGCAAGATCGTTACTGGATTAAAAATAAACGCTAATCCAGCGTAGTCTAAACATTTTGCTTGTAATTTTAAAAATTTTTATGGTAAAAAGAAAGCCTTATAATTAAAATCGACCAAAATATTGATAAAACAATGATTTTTTCTGGTTAGAAAAAAATGAAATAGAGAATTATCTAAAAATGCTTCGCTCCTTAGGAGGATTTCGACGCAGCTCTTCACGCTGAAATTGCAAGAATCGCTCGGCAAAGCGCTCCCTGAAATATTCTTCGGGAGCAGGTGCAGGAGACAGGGACAGCTGGCCATGCGGGTCAATAAGGTAGTAGGCAGGAACTGCCATAATGTTGTAGGTTTCCAGGATCTGAGGCGCGGTTGCGAAGTGAAGGAAGTCCCATTTATAAGGATTGTTTTTTACAAAGA
>DHVH01000104.1 GCA_002412555.1 Marinilabiliaceae bacterium UBA5213
GAAAAAGTACCTTCTATTAGGTTTTCAAAAACACCATCTGGCTGCCAATCGTAATTGACCGGTCCTTCCAGTTTGTAGGCATAGTTTGCACCCCAACCGCCCCGGGCTTCTACTTCAATTCGACCGTTTCCGCTATTGTAACACGACAAATCATTCACCACTTGAAGTGGCAAAACCAGCGCCTCATCCGGTTGCTCTATGGTAAAAGGTTGCTCATACCATTCACCTGTTTCAAAATACATACATTGATTGACATCCCTAAACCGGAAAACGTACTTTCCAGCTGAAAGAGGCATTTGGTTAGTAAAATACCCCTCCATAATCTCGCCGTTCTCTACTATTTCGTTATTTTCCTCACAAACTATCTCATAGTCGTAAGCCTTACTACCTCCTGTAATGGTGACTTCCATTGAGCCCGTAGCTTCTCCAAAATACCTGATATAATTATGTGAAAAATCTGTAACTTCAATGCTTTCCCAGTCCAAAATCACAATCCCGGGATAACTATCACTACACCCCTGAGCAATTTCAACTGAAGTAGAATTGCCATCTAAAGGCGCCTCAACCACCACCAAATCATAAGTTCCGGCAGTTAAACCAGGTATTGCCACATCTCCGGGATTGATTGATCCTGTATAAACACTTTCAGAATTAGCTCTGTCGGTTAAGATGTAGTAATATTCAAGTCCAACATCACCTTTCAGAACAAATCTAATTTTACCATTGTCACCCCCAATACAAGTTGGCTTTATTGAAGGCAATATTGATATTTCTATGGAGGAATCTCGAATCCTGACCGCTTGGTTTTCTTCCCCCAAAACCAAGCAACCAGCACTGTCCATAACTTTTACCTGACCCACTGCACCCGGCGCTCTGTTGATAATAGCTTCAGAACCCTGACCCACGAAAACATTATCAAAATAAAAATCATAAGAACCCTCAGAAACACCACCAGTGGCAGACATCTCGATAACACCACTCACGTTAGCACAAGGCGCATCTGTCCAATTTTCGGTGAGGGTTAGGACTGGTGAATGCAACTCAGGCGAAAAGGTAAATGTGTTAGAACAATTATTGCCATCTATAACTTGTATGGTGTATTCTTTATTGGTCAAATTTTGGAATGTTGTTGAGGTTCCCTCGCCCAAATAAGTCTCTTGAATTGCAAAAACACCATCACTCATCCAACCTAAATCAATAGCAAAATCAGGCAATGCTAAACTATGGTCCTCAATAGCAACTTCAATTTGACCAGTTACCTTACCATCACAAGCTACCGGAGTAATTGTTTCAAATAAAAGCATGGGTGCATAATTCAAACTACCAATAGATACTTCTTCTATAACAAAACAACCATCTTCATCAGCTATCTTCACCGAGTAATCTCCCGGACTCAGTGATTTATAAAAACCTGTAAGTGTTACTAAATCTCCACTGTAGGGCACATTATTTTTATAATAGGTGAGTTCCATGTTATTACTATGGCTTACTCCCTCATTTATAATAATTTCGCCATTTGTGGCTTCATTACAGGAGGCATCTTGGTGAGTAGTAAGGTTCCAGCTAATTGGATTATCCATAGCAGTGACTTCAACATCTGAATATTCTGCGACACAACCAACCGCATCTTTTGCATAAACTGTAAAAGTTCCAACTGCTAACCCTGATAAAACACTTTCGTTTTGTTGGGAAATAAAATTATCCTTACTAAAAAGAATCTCACCAACGAGACCTACACCACCGCTATGACTAATCGTAATAGCCCCGTTCGAAGCGGTTTCGCAAGTTGTTCTCTTAGATTCAACTGCGGAAATTATAGTTATAGGATTATCAATAATGGATATACTCACATCCTTCTGCGTTTCACATTGACTGCCCTCACGCTCTTCTATCCATAATTTATAGTTACCCTCGGTTAATCCAGTTAATTGATTACTGCCATTAACAGTAACAGGCTTACGATCTCCAGTTGATGTTCCATAATAAAGATCATAATTACTGTTGATATTAGAGATGCCGTTAATTTCAATTATAGCATCCTTTTTACCAATACACGATTCCTTTTTTGCTTCAACAATAGTTATGGCATCGTCTAATGGATTATCCGAACTGATGATAAGCTCCCTTGAGTCTATGCATTTATAATTATTTGCAGAAGTGGCTCCACTATAAACAGTAAGCGTATAATTCCCCGTGCTCAAGCCACTAAACGAGAGGTTGGTAAGCGAACCAGCATATATTGTTGAGTCCCTGATGAGATCCACACCTGTAAGGGTAAAAAAATAGGGGTAATCATTATCCCAACCACCACTTATTGAAAAGGTTACTGAACCATCGCTGTCTTTACAGGTGGCCGGGGATGGGGAAATATAATAAAATGCTAGTTCCGCTTCAGGTTGGTGAATCGGAATCTCACCTGTTTGATTTTTACAACCATTAACATCCTCAAAATGAATCACATAACTAGCAGATCCTAAATTATCAAATGTATATCCATCAAAGCAATTCGTCTTTTTTTCATCCGCTGCTAACCAATACGTAAACCCCTCCTCATACTCTTCGCCTTTCGAAGCTGTGATTATAATAGCTCCGTCATTCTCATTTACACAGGAGATATTAGTGGATACAATTTCTGCTGACAATGGATCTGGGGCATTAAGGTTAAAATTACTATCTATAAATATGAATTCATGATCTTTTATTTGAATCTGATACTCACCTGGCTCACGATCCAATTCGACCCTGCTATCAAATGACACCCAACTTTGAATATCAATATTATCTTTAGAAACTCTATATTTAAATGGTTGTATACCTCCTTGCAGTTCCTGGATAGTTAAAGTACCTTTAGCTAAACTATTATCACCGTTAACATTTGCTATATTGCATGGCGGTTGCTCGACTTCATAGTAATTTGTATTTCCACTTATTGTTTTTATTTCGTCAGGTTCATTAAACTTAATCGGAAATTCTTCAGACATGCAACCTTCCTCATCAACCACATAAAATTCCCAATCACCTGCAGTAAACTCTTTGCTATTAATTTCAATTACTTCAAAAACTCCTTCTGTCTTTTTTTTACCCCATATTTGCTCAACGAATTGATCGTATTTAACCTCCACACCTGATATTTTTGCCTTATCTCCATGTTTATTGATATGAAACGATTTTTCATAAAACTCTGTAGTTATGCTCTCAATAATAACAGAATCTGGTTCATACATGAATTCTGGTTCTGTCGTAAAAGAGCATAATGAAGATTGGGTTCCATCCATGGAAAAAGCTTTTGCCATATACCATCCTGACTTTAGGGTAAGGCCATTTATATCTTCATCAATGGAACTAGGTCTAAAAGTAAAAGACGTCTGACCGGGAGCAATTGGTATAAGTTGAGTAGAACCAGTTCCATAATATAATTTTCTGGTATCATCGAGGGGATGAACAATCTCAAACGTTTGACCTACAAGTAAATCACTTGATGGATCATCATACAATTGAATGATATTTAATTGTAAAGGAACTGTATAATCACTTCGGGGTATATTGTTAATGTTAACAGCGCCGGTTTCTCCATGACAGGTTGGTCGCTGGGTAGAAATAATGATTGATGGGGGCTTAAGAATAAATAACTCCCTAAATGATCCACTAGTGCCTGCCCCTAAACTAAAATGGTCTTGATTATATCTAACTTCTAATTCTCTTCCGACCAATTCTGGTATATATTCCCTAATATTTACAAGGTTTATCGATCCTAGTGGATAATTCCTTTTATTTTGAGAATTACTTACATCAACAATAGAAATATTTCCTTTAACAACACCAAACGGAGGAGCATCAAAAAAATTATTAATTTCCGATTCTTCACAATAATATCCTGAAAAATCTTCAATAGTAGCTTTTGCAAAATATTTAACTGTTACTACATAATCATGATTCTTTAAAAAATCTTTTGATGTTGAGATATAATAACCCGAAATAAAATCTTGATTGTCAATTTCTATATCAGGCCCAACATATACACCATCCTCGCCTGGACCATACATGCCACCTTCATATATCTTCACTAGGATTTTACCGGTGTAATTACTCGGATAGTAATTTTTGTAATTGTGAAAAGAAGTTGGTCCATAGTAATCAACATAACCTGGTGTAAGAGTTATTTGAGATTCAAAATAAACACTAGGATCTCTTTTGTTTACAACAGAGATCTCTAGCATGTATTTTGAATTAGTCCTTTCAGGATTAATTATTGTAGTATAGGAAGCTTGTAATACATCGAAACAGCTCACTAAGCAGATAATAACAACAAAAATTCTTTTCATAACTATTGAATACTTATAAACTTAGAAATATCAGACTTTTGTCCACTGCTATTTTCGACAATCATTGCTATTTTCAACCCCTTCTGAACAATATATTGAGGTATAATAAACGTTCGCAGGTTGCCAGCAACCGTTGTAAACAAAGAAACGGCGCCTTCATTTTCAACGTAGATATAAAAAAGGCTTGCTGCATTGCTTTCATAAACCCATACCAAAGTATAGACATCATTTTTACGGTTAAATTTGATTTTCAAATCCTGGGCAGGATCAACTGTTTCTGCACGACTAAATCTGGAACCAACATGCTTCGTGGGTACCGATTCATTACCCGCACTATCCACCACCACAAACAGATACCTGTATAAAACATCCGGCATTACAGTGCTATCGGTATACTGAGTTGATTCAGCATTCAGGTTTTTTAGCAACTGCCACTGCCGGTTGTTTTCGCTGTTGCGGTAAAGCAATTGCTGCGCCACATCAGGGCTGGGACTCAAAACCCAGTTGAGTTCAATTCCGTTTACTATACTTTTTGCAGATGCTATGCGAGGAGGTGCCGGAGGTATTATGTCAGGCCTATCCACTTCCAATATTTCGGAGAACTCAGACCAGTTCTGCCGTTGGTCAACAGCCAGTATTTTATAATAGACCTTCTTGGATAAAGTCCGCAAGGATATGGTATCGGTGTAAAAGGAAGTATAGACACTCTCCACAGTTATTTGTGAAAACTCTTCATGCCTGCTATTGGCTCTAAACACGCGATAACCATATAAATCGGGTTCTTCATTAGGCTCCCAACTGATTTGCACCCTACCTGAGGTATCGGCTTTTGCAGTTAGTCCAAGAGGAGCAGCAGGGGGAATAGAATCAACCATCTGCACCATTTTGGGGGTACCCAATGGTCCTCCTCCGTCCATATTAACAGCTTGCATCCGGTAGTATCCTGTTGGCAGTGGCTTGACATCAACAAACTGACGATGCATTACAGGTAAGTTATCAGCAATTATCTCATAATCGGCTTCAAATCTATGGGATCGGAACAAACGCACGCCATCCACAACTTCACCCGGTAATAGCTCCAGTTCCCACTCCAAATTCAATGTCACACCATCCAGACTTTCAGCTAAAGAAATTCTGGGCACAGATGAAATTTCGTTTTTCCCTTTAGTCTTGACAATGGCAGAGGGTGGACTTAACTCACCAAATGGCGTTACACCCAAAACCCGATAATGATAGGTCTTGTTGTTATCGGCAATAGTATCCATGTAATAATGAAAGCGTGACTCCTCAAATCCTTCGGGGGTAGTGTTGATGACCGGACTGTTATCCAACTTTTTAAAATTTGCTCCTCCATCATCACTTCTTTCAACCCAAAATGCAGTAAAAAAACCTTCTTGAGAAAGGGCATCCCAAGTAAGAGTGATACTTTTATCACTTGGTTCTGCTTTCACATTCACCGGTGATGGCAAGGGCAGAAATTCATCAACACCGGTAAAGAAGTAGCCTGTATCAACACGCAGGCCTTCAGGAACCTGTGCAGGAAATACCCTATAGATATACTTTTCACCTTTTCGGGCTTGCTTATCGACAAACATCAGACCTGAAGCTATTGCCACATCCCTGGATAGATCAGCGGCCAAAAGTGCAAAACCAAAACGGTTTTCCTGTTCGGTTGAACGGTTAACTATGTCCATTATACCACCATGTCCGGCATCGACCTCAAATCCATCACCATAAATTGCTTCCGCTGCAACACCGGCATAGTCATCCTTCTCGGCCATCGTTTCCCACTCTGCCAGAGGCAATGCTTTCAAGGCAGTCGGTGTCAACAATTCTGTTATTGGATTGTCCACAAAGGCACCATTACGAATTAAACAGGTACGGGTAACCTTATAACCATACTTATTTCCAATCATCCACAAGCGGTAGCTGTCAGGTGCCCACCGCAGCAAAACAGAGTCAGGCATAGCTCTCACCAGTAGAAATACAGACGAGCTATCTACCACGGAGCTTTCAACTCTATCCTGGGCATTCACGATTGTTGAAAGACTCATGGCAACAACAAGCAGTACTACGACCAAAAATCCATGTTTGATTGTACTAATCATTAGATATTAAATTTACTTGTGGTATATCAAATGTATTCTTCAAATTTAAAAGATAGCTACTCGTTATTTTATTTATTCCGGGTAAAACATATTCAATTCTAATGGGGTAATTACCTGCACTCACCTGTGGACTGGGAAAGGTATTCATGATCTGAAGCATACGTTCAGTTCTATTGATTTCACTCATAACATTACTTATTTCATTTCTAATATACACGTAATCCGATGCCCAAATCTTTGGTAATACATACATAAATTGCGTAAATTCAGCAAGACTGTTTAATCTTTGATTTTTTATGTCCTCTTCCGACATTATGTAATTAAAACTACGCTGTACAATATAAACTGGTCTAATTGGTGGCAAACCAAAATTCGAAACATTTCTACCCTTTTTTACAGCGTTGTGGAAGAGTGATCCTTTATATATAAGTGGAAATATATTCTCCAAATACCAGTCTGATTGTTCAAGTTCAGCAGATAACCGCACTAATGGTAGCGTGTTACCCGTAGACTCAATTTCATACCCATCGAATGGTTCGTTAGGATAAATAGTCACAGTCGGAAAATCAATGGCTGGGCTTGCATTATGTAAATAGGTGACATTCAACTCATCTGTCCCAATCTTTTCAGCCAAGGTGGCATAATTACTCACCCTGAATCCCAGAGAATAGAAGACCAAATCTTCGGAGTCGCCAATGACACCTTCAGCTGCTCTGGTGACTATTTTCGTACCAGAATCTTCTGCCTCTCCCTCTCCCTCAATCACCTGTTCAGTTGATTCCCGGACGTTGCGATCTACACTTTGCGATTGGTCTGTGGGAATGTTTACCAATTCCATGTAATAGGTAGCTCCTTTAGTTAGTGCGGCCGGAATATCAGCTTCAACCGTTTTAACACCTGGTTTTAGTTCCAGGTTTGAATATAGCACCTGTCCCGTTTTTGTTGGTATCCACCTAACTTTTTGCTCCCACCCTTCCATAGGGGTAAAATACCCGGGGATCCATCGATTGAATGAAATATATGCTTTAGCATGTTCATCTGTATACAGGTTCATCATTCGCTTAAGCGGATAAGAGTAGGCAATCTCACTTTCAGGTATTTCCGGCGGCAGATTTCCGGTAGTAAAGCTAACCTCACGTGATTCGTAATGAACTTCACCTGACTCCCCTTTGAAAGCTGCCCAGTTGCTCCCAACCTTTTCATCAAAACCAACTTTAACAAATATGCGGTAATCGGTGACAGGATATAAAACTTCATCTGGTGTAAAGGCCAATGTTGTATTATCTTCGTTCCATTCGATAAGGCCATTTATTCGTGTGTCTTCCTGATAAAACGAATACTCGACAAGATTCACCCTAAATTCTTTCGTTGTATTCTCATCATCCGAGATACGCATTTCTTTTCCAACAGGCATGTTGAATACTACCTGAGGATAAACAAAAGGATCTATCTCATTACTATTATTGCCTGGTGTAACATCTCCGATAATTTCGATATCGGCCAACTCCTGGGTACGTATTTTCATTTCACACTTAGTACCAACTGTAACTTCGAAGTTACACTTGCCTCGAATCAATCCGCCAAGAATTCTATATTTTCCACCTACAGCACCGTGCATCCAAAAAGGATTCGGCCCCTCCATCCGCAATGCTGCAGCTGCTTGAATATTGAGTATCTCAAAAGTTCTTGTTCGTCTAAAAACCCTCGCTCTGATACCTACTTTTCCAGCTACATACGCATAAATTTGCCCCTTAGCATACCAATTATTAATGCCCAGGCCATCTCTTCCTTCGCAATAAATGTTATCATCGTATTGCAAAAGCATAACATCAAAGCCAAAGCCCATCTCAAAAGCAGCATAGAAAATGAGAAATCGTAAATCGCCTGTATCAAGACTCACTTTTGATCCAAATGCCAATCCATTCCCTTTTATCAATTCATTGGGGTTTCTATCGCCATCAAAATCTGCGTTGGTTTTTCCAAGAATATCAAGTACCCGGCTATCCATCATCATGGCATCAGGTATATCGTGCCCGGCCATAAAGTAGCTTCGCGATTCAAACAGCCCAATTAAACTTACACCAACCGGATCACTTGGCGTACCAATATGCAAATACCATTTTGAGGGTTCTATGTGTAATACCCCCCAACCGGCACGATTGTTGGGCCCAATACCTTTAATAGCTCCTGCAATGTTTAAATAAACTTCCATTTCCGTATGGAAAATACGCTCCTCAAAATCCATTAAAATAGATACGCGAGCCCTCATTGGCTCTGAGGTTTCAGTTATTTGAGGCTCTCCCTTTGCTGCCCGGTTAGATATCTCCTTAATTTGATCTTCAGTAACATCGCCTACAGGCGAAATAAGCGCGGCTTCACCAGTGAAAC
>DHVH01000118.1 GCA_002412555.1 Marinilabiliaceae bacterium UBA5213
AGGGATAGAAAGGTCACTTTTCGGATTCGTTTTGTTGATCAGCATCATTAAAATAATAACACCAAAATATGGAAGATGTAAAAATTACAACATGGCCTGGTCGTCCTTACCCTCTGGGAGCCACCTTCGATGGTAAGGGCATTAACTTTGCCTTGTTTTCAGATAATGCCCATGGCGTGGAGCTGTGTTTGTTTGATGCCAATGACAAAGAGCAAAGGATAAAATTGGATGAGCGCACCCACAATCACTGGCATATATATGTGCCAGGATTGGCACCTGGTCAACGCTATGGCTACCGGGTTCATGGGCCCTATGAGCCGGAAAACGGCCACCGCTTCAATCCCAATAAATTGTTGATAGATCCATATGCTAAAGCCCTGGATGGCATTATTGAATGGGATGATGCTTTGTTTGGCTATCAAATTGGGCATGAAGAGGATGATTTGTCCATTAATGATAAAGATAGTGCTCCCTTTTTACCTAAGGGCATCGTTATTGAAGATGATTTTAATTGGGAGGACGACCGGCAATTGGAAATTCCCATTCATGAAAATGTTATTTACGAATTGCATGTGAAAGGTTTTACTCAGCAATTTCAGGAAGTGCCTGAGGAGCTTAGAGGAACTTATGCCGGATTGGGTCATCCTGCCACCATTGCCTATTTTAAGCATTTAGGCGTTAATTCAGTGGAACTTTTGCCCATTCATCAGTTTGTGGCCGACCGGAGTTTAAAGGATCAGGGGTTGACTAATTATTGGGGTTACAATACCATTAACTTTTTTGCACCAGATGTGCGGTACTCCTCATCAGGTGCGCGGGGCGAGCAGGTTTGGGAATTTAAGCAGATGGTAAAAGACCTGCATGCCGCCGGTATTGAAGTTATCCTCGATGTTGTTTACAATCACACCGGGGAGGGCAGTAATACGGGGCCCACCCTCAGTTTTAGGGGCATCGATAACGCCTCTTACTATCGGTTGATGGAGGAAGATAATCGCTTTTATATGGATTACACCGGTACCGGCAATACACTAAATACAGTGCATCCCACCATTCTGCGTTTAATTATGGATAGTCTGCGTTACTGGGTTACTGAAATGCATGTAGATGGTTTCCGTTTTGACCTGGCACCAGTGCTGGCGCGTGAATTTGATGATGTGGATAAGTGGGGTTCCTTTTTTGATGTATTGCATCAGGATCCTATTTTGTCGCAGGTCAAGCTCATCGCCGAGCCCTGGGATTTGGGAGAGGACGGTTTTCAGGTGGGGAATTTTCCAGCCGGTTGGCTGGAATGGAATGCCAAGTACCGCGATTGCATGCGCGACTTCTGGAAAGGAGAAAATGAAATGCTGCCAGAATTCGCCAACCGCATCACAGGCAGTTCTGACCTTTATTATGATAACTGGCGGACACCCACAGCCAGTGTCAACTTTATAACGGCCCATGATGGTTTTACACTGCGGGATTTGGTGTCGTATGATAAAAAGCACAATAAGGCCAATGGCGAAAATAATAAAGATGGTGAGAAAAATAACCGGTCGTGGAATTGTGGTATAGAAGGCCCCACGGGGAATAAAGAAATTTTGCAATTGCGCGAAAATCAGGTGCGCAATTTCTTAGCCACCATGATGTTGTCGCAAGGTGTACCCATGCTGGTTGCCGGAGATGAAATGGGACGCACGCAACAGGGCAATAACAATGCCTATTGTCAGGACAATGAAATATCATGGATTGATTGGGCCAATAAAGACGATAAGTTGGTTGATTTTGTTGCCTCACTTATCAAGTTCCGACTCCGACATCCGGTGTTTTGTCGCAGAAAATGGTTTAAGTACAAGCCCATCAAGGGCAAGAATGTCACCGACATTGAATGGTTTACACCCGATGGCCAAGCCATGAGTGAAGAGCACTGGAATTCAACCTATGCTAAGTCGTTAGGGGTGTTTTTGTCCGGCGACGGACTCTCATCTAAATCCGATAAAGGCGAAAATCTGTTGGACGACAGCTTTTACCTGCTGTTTAATTCTCATTACGAAACAATGACCTTCCGATTGCCCGATGAAAAATGGGGGTGGCGGTGGATCAAAGTAATGGATACTGCTTATGGGTTTTTCTCTGAGGACAAAGAGGGTGAATCCTTTGGAGGTGGGGCCGAGGTGCAGGTGCAGGGTCGTTCGGTTCTTTTATTTTGCCACTTTAGAGAATAGTCATGCCTATATCACCAGAAACATATGGGCGTCCCGGCGTCTCCGTCTTGCCCGATGGCCTTATTCATGCCTTGGTATGGAGTCCGATGGCCGAAAAGGTAGAGCTGCTGCCCGAAGAGGGAGCAGCCATGACTTTGGAGGCCGCAGAAATGGGCTTTTGGGAAGGCCATGGCCTTCCCTTAAAAACTGGAGACAACTATCAGATACGACTGAATGGGAAGGATGCTTTTCCCGATCCTGCTTCTTTGTCGCAGCCCGAGGGGGTGCATGGGCCTTCGCGGGTGACAGATTTGGCCTATTATCAATGGAGCGATGCCCCTTGGCAGGTCCCGGCCTTACAAGATTTAATTATTTATGAGCTGCATGTAGGGACTTTTTCGGGCAGGGGAGACTTTAAAGCAGTTGAAGCGCGGCTGGATGAATTGGTAGAATTGGGTATAACCGCTATAGAGCTCATGCCGGTGGCACAATTTCCGGGCGGTCGTAACTGGGGCTACGATGGCGTATTTCCTTATGCGGTGCAGTCTGAGTACGGTGGGACCGAAGGCTTACAAAAGTTGGTAGACACCTGCCACCAAAAAGGCCTTGCGGTCATCCTTGATGTAGTCTATAACCACTTGGGACCCGAGGGTAACTACCTGGGACAGTTTGGCCCTTATTTTACCGATAAGTACCAGACGCCCTGGGGAGCAGCCATCAACTTTGATGATGCCTGGTGCGACGGGGTTCGTCACTATTTTATTCAGAATGCCTTAATGTGGCTGCGCGATTTTCATATAGATGGCTTGCGTTTGGACGCCGTGCATGCCATTAAGGATTTTGGTCCTGTCCATTTTTTGGCGCAATTGAAAGAAGCTGTTGAGGATTTGAACCGTTCGGTCGGCCAAGAACACTTTCTTATGGCCGAGTGTGATTTGAACGATGTGAAATACCTGAATGCCTTAAGTGTGGGCGGTTATGAAATGGATGCTCAGTGGTGCGATGAATTTCACCATGCCCTGCATGCGCAGGCCACCGGTGAGGTCAATGGCTACTATTCCGATTTTGGGGGTATGGATCCCTTGGAAAAGGCACTGAAAGATGGCTTTGTTTATGATGGGCTATGGTCGCCCCACCGCCAAAAGATTTTTGGCAGCAAGATGACTGGT
Organism: Marinilabiliaceae bacterium UBA5213; assembly: GCA_002412555.1. Lineage (GTDB taxonomy): Bacteria > Bacteroidota > Bacteroidia > Bacteroidales > Marinilabiliaceae > Geofilum. The sequence goes on from DHVH01000118.1 coordinate 3,353, forward strand.
GTGGATCCTTCGCGGCTGGTTGTTTTTTCGCAAAACCACGATCAAATAGGCAATCGGATGCTGGGCGAACGTCTCTCTAGTCTGCTGGATTACGAAACACTCAAACTGGTAGCCGGTTTTACTCTGTTGTCACCCTTTACGCCACTGCTATTTATGGGCGAGGAGTATGGTGAATTGCAGCCCTTTTTGTATTTCACCAGTCATGGTGATCCCCAGCTGATTGAGGCCGTCAGAACAGGCCGTCAAAACGAATTCAAAGATTTTATTAAAGAGCATGAAGCCCCTGATCCTCAGGATGTGGCGACCTTTGAAAAAAGCAAACTGACCACGGTCGCCCAGTGGAGTTCAGGGCAGCAAACCCTACGGGTTTTCTATCAAAAAATCATACACCTGCGGAAAGCAATAATTTTAAGTAGTGATGACCAGGGTAGGGAAGTAATGCGGGAAGCACCAAAGGTGCTTTCACTGACTTACCGGTCGCCCAAACAAAGCATTCTTATTATCTATAACTTTGGAGAGGTCGCCTATATAAAAACCTTGCCTTCAGGCAATTATAAATTATTGTTCTACTCGGCCGACCCCGAGTGGTCGGGCAATGGCAAGGAACCCTTGAAGGTATTCCATGAAATCGCCGAGCTAAGTCTGGCAGGCCACTCCTTTTCAGTATTACAGCAAAAAACGCAGGTTTAAATTTTTTTTATCAATAAAAGCTTTGAAGTGATTAATTTTTATAGAAATTATGAAATCTTCTTTCTAAGTAGTAGTAACGGCAATTTTTTGCAAAGCTTAAAAAGATAAACACAACATGAGTAAAAAAGAAAAAAATATGTTTCACCCAATTTCCACTTACCGAATTCAATTCAACAAGGCTTTTACCTTCGCCGATATCCTGGAGCAGTTAGAGTACTTCCGTTTGTTGGGCATTGGATCGGTATATGCCAGTCCGATTTTTAATGCCACTCCCGGCAGTAAGCATGGGTACGACGTGACCAATTCCCTTGAGCTTAATCCAGAAATAGCTTCAGACCTTAAGTTGAAGAATGTTACTGCAGAATTGAAAAAGATCGGTATTGGTTGGATTCAGGACATTGTACCCAACCACATGGCTTTTAATGAGCACAACGAATGGTTGTGGGATGTTCTGGAAAAAGGTCCCTACTCGCTTTACGCAACCTGGTTTGATATCTATTGGGGGCATACCCATTGCAGCAACAAAATAATGGCGCCCTTTTTGGGTGCTGACTTAGACAGTGTGTTGGCTGATAGACAAATTAGTCTCGAGTGGTACCATGATCGCTTCTTTTTAAATTACTTCGATAACCGTTATCCCATTCGGTTTGAATCGTGGCGTTCTCTGATAAGGGAATATTCTGAGTGGTATCCCGATGTCTTGCAAAAGCTTTTCAAACAACTTCCATCAGGTGATGGAACTGTAACTGCCAACTTTTTGAATGGCCCTTGGGAAGTTATCAAGAAGCAATTCGGTCCTGTGGTAGAGAAGAGTGCCGATGCTTCCCGTTTTTTTGATGAGATTGCCAACAGCATCAATGGCAGACCCGATATACTCAGGAATCTGGTTGAGGGTCAGCACTATATGCTTTGCCATTGGAAGGAGACGGAAAAGAAGATCAATTATCGCCGTTTCTTTACCGTCAACGATTTGATTTGTCTCAGGATGGAGGATAGGGAGGTGTTTGAAGCCTATCATGCCACGCTTTTAAATTGGATCAAAAAGGGAATAGTGGATGGTTTGCGTGTGGATCATGTGGATGGTCTTTTTAATCCTTCCGACTACTTGCAGCTCTTGCGCAACCAATGTAAATCGGAGACCTACATCGTTGTCGAGAAAATACTTGAGCAAAAAGAGTCCTTGCCTCAAGACTGGCCGGTACAGGGAACTTCCGGTTATGATTTTTTGGCCATGGTCAATAATTTGATGACCGACACCCGGCAAATGGCTGTAATAGCCAGGCATTACCAAGGACTAACAGCAACATCAGAAGTCCCTGAAATGATTATGGCCGCCAAGCAACTCATTTTAAATGAACGCATGGCAGGCGAACTCGATAATTTAACCGATTTGTTTAGTCGCAGCGGTATTATTGGTCCCGAAGCACTTGAAAAATTAGGATCCCCAATGATCAAGGAGGCCATTGCCACCCTGTTGACCTGCATGCCTGTTTATCGGTTTTATGCTACAACCTTGCCGCTGAAAGGCGGCGATCGAACCTTGGCCAAAAATGTTTTTGCTCAAGCTGTTCAGATAGCCCCTCATTGTAAGTCAGCCTTAGCAGCGATTGAAGATTTGTTTCTCAATGCACCTCAGTTGGAAGAAATACAGTACCATGCAGCAGTCCGTTTTATGATGCGCTGCATGCAAATCACCGGTCCCTTAATGGCCAAAGGCGTGGAAGATACAACCATGTACCGGTACAATGCCTTTATTGCCCACAATGATGTGGGCGATTCGCCCATGGCCATCGGGATGACCATCGCAGAGTTTCACAAGCGGATGTCCCTGCGCATGGAAAAATGGCCACTGGCAATGAATTGCACTTCTACCCATGACACCAAGCGGGGCGAGGATGTGCGCGCCCGGTTAAATGTGCTGAGTGAGATGGCAGAAGAGTGGACGGCCATAATAGATGCATGGCTTAAGCTTAACCAACCTTTGAAGGTGGAGGTAGACGGTAAGATGGCGCCTTCAGTGGGTGAAGAGTTTTTGATATACCAGACTTTGACAGGCATTTTTCCTTTTAACCAAAAGGTGACCACAAGCCTGTTGGAACGCTTGGATGCCTATTGGGTAAAAGCGCTGCGTGAGGGCAAAGAGCATACCAGCTGGAGCAGTCCCAATGAAGCGTGGGAAGAAGCCGTTGTTCAATTTGTGCATGCCATTCTGGATGAGACGCATGGGTTTTTAAGTTCCTTCACTGCTTTCCAGGAAAAAGTTGGCGCTTATGGTATGGTCAATGCTCTTAGCCAGCTGGCATTGAAAATGACTTGTCCCGGAGTACCCGATACCTACCAGGGCACCGAGTTATGGGATTTAACTTTGGTTGACCCCGATAACCGTCAGGAGGTGGACTATACCCTGCGCAACATCTTGTTGCGCTCAATGAACGACCGGCATAAGCGCGATCCTCATTTTTTCCTGGAAGGTTTATGGCAAGAGCGGGAAAATGGCCATGTAAAACTTTGGCTCACCTCCCGATTGATGAACTATCGGCGCGAGTGGTCTGACCTTTTTGCCAAAGGCAGCTATATGCCCTTAAAAGTATTGGGTAAATACAAAAAGCACATTATGGCCTTTGCCCGGCATTATCAAAATAAGTGGCACATTACTGCTGTGCCGCTCATGGTTTATGAGCTATCTCCACAAAATCCAGATGTGGGTACCATCGACTGGGAAGATACCCGTGTGGAATTACCCAAAGAGGCACCCGATGAGTGGCGCAATGTATATGCAGGTACCGCTTTCAGCTCCTTGGGTGAGCTAATGGCGGGGGAGTTATTCACCTTTGCCCCAGTAGTCATATTGCAGGGTGAAAAGCGCAATAAAGGCAGAGCAGCCGGCGTATTAATGCATGTGACTTCTCTGGCCAGTCCTTTTGCCATGGGCGATTTTGGTCCTTGTGCCTACCGTTTTGTCGATTGGCTAAAAGCTACCGGACAAGCCTACTGGCAGGTATTGCCCTTTACACCCATTACCGGAGGTGCTGGCTGGTCGCCCTACAGCACCCTGTCTGCCATGGCTGGAAACACGCTATTTGTCAGTCCCGAATTACTGACCGATGAAGGACTCATATTGTCGTCAGAGTTGGATACCTGGAAAAGAAAAAACAAAGGAAAGGTAGATTTCGATTTGGCACAGGCAATCAGCGATGAGGTGCTGACCCTTGCCTGGCATCGCTTCAAACAGAAAGGACTGCCTCAGTCCTTGGAACGTTTTGAAGCGTTTTGTATGGCCGAAAAATATTGGCTCGACGATTATGTCTTTTTCACCTCTCTCAAGGAAGAATTTAACCAGCAATCGTGGGATCTTTGGCCGGAAGCCTATAGAGACCACGATGAAGAAGCCCTGGCACGTTATGGTGCCCAAAATACAGAACGTCTCGATTATTTAAAGTTTGGTCAATTTGTATTTTCCCGGCAGTGGATGGCCCTGAAACGCTATGCCAACTACCATGAAGCGAAAATCATTGGTGATATTCCCATTTATGTGAGTTATGACAATGCCGACGTGTGGGCGCATCCTCATCTATTTAAGTTGAGTGCTGACAAGACGCCCACCGCCGTAGCCGGCGTGCCGCCCGATTATTTTAGTGCTACCGGACAACTTTGGAATATGCCGGTTTACGATTGGGGCGCCCATAAAAAAGAAAACTACCAATGGTGGGTCAAGCGCATCAAAAAAAATCTGGATTTGTATGATCAATTGCGCCTCGACCATTTCAGGGGTTTTGAAGCCTACTGGGAAGTCCCTGCCGGCGAGCCCACAGCCGAAAACGGCTGTTGGGTCAAAGGTCCCGGTCGCGCGTTCTTCCGTGAACTAAAGAATCATTTTCCCAAAATGCCCTTTATTGCCGAAGATTTGGGTGATATTGATGATGCCGTGTTGGTTTTACGCGATGCTTATAATATGCCCGGTATGCGGGTGCTGCAGTTTGCGTGGGGCAACGATCTGGCAAGTTCGGTGCACGCACCGCACAATTATCCCTTGCACAGTGTGGCCTATACCGGCACGCACGATAACAATACCAGCCGAGGTTGGTTGAGTTCGCTGGATGATAAAACCATCAAAAGGCAAATAGAGGATTACACCGGGGTGAATCCCAAAGGCAAAAATGTGCACGAACTGATGACGCGCATGGTGTGGGCTTCAGCAGCACAAATAGCCATAGTGCCCATGCAGGACTTGTTGGGACTGGATGAAAGCGCCCGTATGAATGTGCCCTCGGTGCCCCAGGGCAACTGGTCATGGCGACTTAAATCGCTGCCTGATAGCGACAGGTTTATCAAATCGTTGCGCAGGTTGTTATGGACTTTTGGTCGGGCTGAGCTGTAGGTTAGAACGGGTGAAAGCGCATTGTGTTAAATACAAAAAGTCGTCCATTAAGGACGACTTTTTGTGGCTTAAGTGAAGAGCAACGCTGTGTTCTTCCACCCATCTATACCAAATGCTTCAGTAAATCCTCTTTGTCGCCTGCCAAATAGTCGATAGGCGCTATCTCAGGCATGGTGTAGGCGCCGGGTTGTTGCTTCAATACAGCACGGGCACATGAGATCAAAATTTGGGCGGTCAGCGCCGGGTTGTTAATTTTCATGCGGAACTCAAACAATTGGTTTTGAGTTTTGCCAGATACGCCTTTGTGTTCAAGAAGAACGCCATGGCCCATGTCTTTCAGTTCATCTACACTGGGGACAGGTATCACATGGGTTTCGTCATTGCTAAAGTAGCTGTCAGATTGAATATCCTTGGTGACCTTCTCAACACTGGCACCATCTTCCAGTTCAACATAAACCATGCGACGGTGAATGCCGGTACCGGTAGGGATGGTCATTGAAAGCGCTTCTTTTACGCCATCTTTGCCCTTGGCTACCACAGAGTGACCCATGCTCATGCCCGGACCAAAGTTGGTGTAAGTTAATCCTTTAGGTGCCATAGCCCTTAATAGGGTGCGCACTACCGAGTCACTACCCGGATCCCAGCCTGCCGAAATAATGGACGCCGAGTTAAATTTTTTACCAGCTTCGCCCAAAAGCTTGCGCAGATCGAGCATGGCCTGACCGTGAATGTCAAAACTGTCAACGGTACAAATCCCTTTAGCTAAAATAGCACTGGCCACTTCAGGAATACTACGTGTAGGAGAGCACAAAACGGCTACATCCACTTTGCCCAAGTCTGAAATATCTGACACAATTTTGACACCTGCTAACTCGGGAGGTGTGTCCCCGGTGGAGGAAGCACGACGCACAACGCCTGCTAATTCCATATCAGGAGCGGCCTGTATGGCTTCAACTGAGAATTTTCCAATGTTTCCGTAACTAACAACTGCAACTCTAATTTTACTCATAATACCTGATTTAAAATTTTCTGATTGGTCAATAATTAACAAATGTACAAAAAAAATCAAAGGTGGCAAATTGTTACAAATTTGGCTAATTTTCTTACGATAGTATCAATTATTTTATAAAGAATATCCAATTTGAAAGTGCGCGTTGTGGCTAAAAATTATATCTAATGGCTTAATGATGGCTTTGAAATTATATAATTGGCGCATTAGCGTTTCGTCAATTCATGATGGATGGTTTCTGTTTTTTTTTAATATTTTATATATCAGGTGATTTACGGTTGTTGACGTTTAATTATTCCCTTTTAATAAGTAATTCAAGTATAAAAATGCTTAATTTTATGGTTTCATTTAAAAAACCGGATGCGTATCTTCACCTATCCGCAAACCAGGAAAAGCCCTTTTGTCTTATGATTGGAGTAATAGGAGTTAGTCACAAGTCAGCCACAGTCAAGGTCCGTGAAAAATTTGCCTTAGACAGTGACGATGCTGATTTGGTTGTCCGCAAACTATTGGGAAATAAATACTTTCAGGAGTTGGTGGTGCTTTCTACCTGCAACCGTACCGAGATTTATTTTGCCGCAGAGGGGATTTGCCCCAGCGGCGCTTCCAAAGTAGTGAGGACCGTTTTGGCCGACCTCAAAAATTGTGAAGAAGATATTAAGCCCTTCCTTTTTGAGTATTACCACAAAGAGGCGGTACAACATTTATTCAAAGTGGTGGCTGGTTTAGATTCCATGATTATGGGGGAATACCAGATTGTGGCTCAGGTAAAAGCGGCATACGCTGAAGCAGAGATGCGTGGCGCTATAGGCAAAAAATTCCACCGTTTGTTTAATAAGGCTTTGGAAAGCAGCAAACTCGTGCGACTCAGAACACCATTTAATCAGGGCGCCTATTCGGTCAGCTATGCCGCCGTCGAAAAATGTTACGAGCAATTTCCAAATTTGACGGATCGCAGCATCCTCATTATTGGTGCGGGCGATACCGGTGAACTGGTACTTAAAAATTTTGTAAAAAAGGGTTGCCGCAACATTTGCATTACCAACAGGACCGAGGAAAAAGCTTTGGCCCTGGCTAATGCTTATAACGGGCGTGTACTGCCCTTTGAGCAGATGCTGGAAGGCATACATGATGCCGAAATTATAGTGACTTCGGTAGCAGGCAAGGATCCTATATTAGATGCAGCCAAAGTTCGCACCCATTTAAACGGTCATGAACGTGTGGTGATGATAGACTTGGGTGTTCCCAGAAATATAGATGCTGATGTGGCTGATATAGAGTCTGTTACCCTTCTGAATGTAGATGATTTAGAGGAAGTCGTGGCCATGAACATTGAAAGTAAATTGGAATATGTTTCCGTGGCAGAAGATATCGTGGCCGAGAAAGTAGAGGAATATACCCTTTGGCTGAATGAGCAGAATTTAGCGCCGGCCATTAAAAATATAGATAAGGCCATTTCAGAATTGTATAAAAAGGAGCTGGCAGCCTATAAAAAGTCATTTTCTGAGGATGAATTTGAGCAGGTACAAAAATTTAACCGCTATGTTTCAAAAAAGCTCAAGAATCAATTTGTAAAGCAATTGAAAGCGGTGACCGACAATGGCCGAATTACCGAATTCGTAGGTATCATCAATCTATTATTTGACGAAAACAATAATGAACCAACGCACCATTAAAATAGGTACCCGTGGCAGCGAGCTTGCGCTTTGGCAGGCCAATGAGGTACAGACCTTTCTGAAAAAAGCATTCCCCGAAGTAGAAATTGAAATTGTAGTCATCAAGACCAAAGGAGACATTATATTAGATGTAGCCTTGTCGAAAATTGGTGATAAGGGCTTGTTTACCAAAGAAATAGAGCAGGCATTGCTGGCTGGTGAAATTGATTTGGCCGTGCACAGTCTCAAAGATATGCCCACTGAATTGCCCGAAGGATTGAGTCTTGGAGGCGTATTGCCACGTGGCGAAGTGCGAGATGTATTCTTATCGCGCGATGGCCGCAAACTTGCAGCTTTTACCGGAAACGACAAAGTAGGCACTTCCAGTCTTCGCCGTAAGTCACAGTTATTAAATCACTTTCCCTACCTGGATATTGTGGATATCCGTGGGAATGTTAATTCTCGCATTCAAAAGATGCAGGAGGGGCACTGTGATGGTTTGATTATGGCCGGTGCAGGTATCCAGCGCTTGGGTCTGGAGCATTTGGTATCGGAATATCTGGATCCGACAGTAATCATGCCCGCTGTGAGTCAAGGTGCCATTACTATTGAAGTGCGAGAAGATGACGAAGACATTCTGCCTTACATCGATGGCATTAATGACGACCTCACCTGGACCATGGTCATGGCCGAGCGTGCCTTTTTGCGCACCATGGAAGGTGGTTGCCAGGTGCCCGTGGCTTGTCGCACCCTTTTAGTCGATGAACAGCGACTGAAAATCAGCGCCTTGGTGGCTGCGTTAGACGGCAGTAAAATGGTGCGTGAGACGATTGAATGTGATTTAGAGGAGGCATCGGAGAAAGCCATAGAGCTGGCTTTGCGCATGCTGGAGGCCGGTGCGGCTGATATTCTCAAATCCATCCGCCATGGCGATTCCTGAAAGCACGCAAAATATAACAAAAACCCATTCAGTGGTCATTCGTACCTTCCCGGTTCCTGAAGGGGAGGATGCCTTTGCCAGGGTGATGCAAAAAAGGCGTTTAGAAATAGTGGAAGCCCCTATGATAGAAGTGGAACCACTGCCTTTTGAGTTGCAACAGTCCCCGGAACGATACGACTGGCTGGTATTTACCAGCAAAAATGGCATAAAGTCGTGGTTCGCGCGCTATAAAAGGGGTGCCCACCAAAAACTGGCCGTCATTGGTCCCTCCAGCAGTGAGGCTTTGGCGGCTTTTGGAGAGTCGGCTGATTTTACCGGTAGCGGACAATCAGGCAGCGTCTTTGCCAAAGAGCTGCAAGCAGTGTTGCCGGGAGGTGCGCAAATTTTGCTGGTATTGGGACGACTGGCACCCGATGTGGTTCAGGAGGCTTTGATGAAAAAGTCGCCTCAAGCAGTAGCACCCATCCTGCACCGGGTCGATGTTTATGAAACACGCATGCCGGCCACCATTAACAGTGCGGCCATCGACCGAATCAACAGCGATGATTACCGGGTGATAGCCGTCAGCAGTCCCTCGGCCGTCCACCACCTCATGACCCTTTTAGACCATAGAGCCACCCATCTGCGCTTCGCGAGTATTGGAAGCATTACTTCCAAAGCCTTACGGACCTATGGCATAAAGCCGGTAGCAGAGGCGCACGAGCAGAGTTATGCAGGACTGGCCGATATTTGTTGATCAATAAGCATTTAGAGATACATAAAACTTTATAGTTATGGCATTTCCAATAACAAGATTACGTCGATTAAGGCAAAGTAAAATTTTCCGCGACATGGTTCGGGAAACGGAAGTTAACTGCGATGACCTGATTATGCCCTATTTTGTTTGTCCCGGTACCAACGTTAAAAACCCCATCGCATCCATGCCTGGCAATTACCAGCTGTCCATCGATTTGCTGGTCAAGGAAGTCAAGGATTTGGTGGATAGGGCAGGGGTTAATAAAATACTGCTTTTTGGTATTCCCGAGCGCAAGGATGAAACTGGCGAAGTGGCTTGCAGCCACAACGCCATCGTGCCGCAGGCCATCAAGGCCATTAAAAGAGAAGTGGCCGATGTACTGATTGTGGCCGACATCTGCAACTGCGAATACACCACCCACGGCCATTGCGGAACCATTGTCAATGGGGATGTGGACAATGATTTGACTTTGGTCACCTTGGCCAATCAGTCGGTCACCATGGCCGAAGCAGGCGCCGACATCATCGCGCCAAGCGATATGATGGACGGTCGCGTAGCCGCCATTCGCAAAGCTTTGGACAACCACGGCTACACCAACACCCCCATCATGGCCTACTCTGCCAAATTTGCCTCCGCTTTTTACGGCCCCTTCAGGGATGCCGCCGGCAGTGCGCCTCAGTTTGGTGATCGCAGCACTTATCAAATGGATCCTGCGAATGGGGATGAGGCTTTGCGTGAAGTTGAGCAGGATATTTTAGAGGGCGCCGACATGGTGATGGTAAAGCCCGCCCTGAGCTACCTCGACATAATTCAGCGGGTAAAGACGAACTTTAATATACCTGTTGTGGCTTACAATGTTAGTGGTGAATTTTCAATGGTTAAGGCCGCCGGTGCCAATGGTTGGGTGGACGAGGAAAGGATGATTAAGGAAATATTGACCTCCATCAAGCGGGCAGGGGCCGATGTGATTATATCCTACCACGCCAAAGAGTTTGGTATTAAAAAACGATTGGAAAAATGAGAGAGATTAACAAAAGCAGAGCAGCATTTAAGCGAGCATTAGAACTGATACCCGGTGGTGTTAATTCGCCCGTCCGGGCTTTTAAAAGTGTGGGTGGTAACCCGTTGTTTATCGATAAAGCTAATGGTGCCACTGTGTGGGACATTGACGGGAACAGCTATACCGATTTTGTCGCCTCATGGGGACCCATGATTTTGGGGCACGCACGTGCCGAAATTGTAGAAGCCATACAAAAAGCAGCTGAAAGAGGTACCAGTTATGGCGCTCCTACTTTGTTGGAGACCGAAATGGCTGAGCTCATCACAGCCATGGTGCCCTCTGTCGAAAAAGTGCGCATGGTCAATTCCGGAACAGAAGCCACCATGAGCGCACTGCGCCTGGCGCGCGGTTTCACCGGTCGGGATAAAGTCGTTAAGTTTGCCGGTTGCTTTCATGGGCATGCCGACAGCTTCCTCATTAAAGCCGGTTCTGGGGCGCTGACGCTGGGCTTGCCCGACAGCCCCGGTGTTACCAAAGCTACCGCCGCCGATACATTAACGGCCGAGTACAATGACCTGGCCTCAGTAGAAGCCCTTTTCGAGACACACGGCAAAAATATAGCAGCCATTATCGTGGAGCCCGTTCCTGGCAATATGGGCGTTATTCTGCCCCAGTCCGGATTTTTGGAAGGCCTCCGGGAAATCACCCGCCAACATGGCGCCTTGCTCATTTTTGATGAGGTGATCAGCGGATTTAGGGTATCTGCAGGTGGCGCACAAGCGCGATTGGGCGTAATGCCCGACATAACCACCATGGGGAAAATCATAGGTGGCGGACTGCCCGTGGGTGCCTATGGGGGCCGTGCGGAAATCATGAATATGCTGGCGCCTGCCGGACCCGTTTATCAGGCCGGAACCTTAAGTGGCAACCCGCTGGCCATGGCAGCTGGCACCCAAATGTTGAATATTTTAAAGAACAATCCGTCGATCTACGAAGAGCTGGAACGCAAGGCAGCGCGACTGGAGGCCGGATTGCGCGCGCAGCTGGTCAAAACAGGTACCCCCGGCGTAATCAACCGCATGGGCTCCATGATGACCCTGTTCTTTACTGAAGCTGAACAGGTGACCAGTTTCGGTGAAGCCATGACTTCTGACACAGAGCGTTATGCCAGACATTTCAGGCAGTCGCTCGACAAAGGCCTTTACATTGCGCCCTCTCAATTTGAATGCACCTTTGTTTCCGATGCCCATACCGATGACGATGTGGACAAGCTTATTCACGCACTGACTTAAAATTGACATCCGATGCAATCAATACTTTTAGATACACTCAATGGGAAACCCACCAGCCGTCCGGCGGTATGGTTCATGCGACAGGCGGGGCGTGTGCTTCCCAACTACAATAAACTCAAAGAACAATATTCCTTTAGGGAGCTGATGGCCGATCCTAATCTGGCCGCCGAAGTCACCCTTTTGCCCATCACCGATTTGGGTGTGGATGCGGCCATTTTGTTTTCTGATATTCTGGTGATCCCCAACGCCATGGGTATGGAATTGCAGTGGACCGATAACGGCCCGGTATTCCCCAACCCATTGAGTCAGTTTGAAAAGCCTGTGGAGCACCTTAAGGAGGTGCCCCAAAAGCTCGAGTACATCTATGCCGTCATTGATGAAATACTGCGTCGTCGTCCCGAAAACACCCCTTTGATCGGCTTTTGCGGAGCGCCGTTGACCACCATGTGCTACATGTTACAAGGCGTCAGCAGCAACGGCAACTTTCCCGATGCCATGAAGTTTTTGTTCCGCCACAAAAAAGAAGCCCAAAAACTCATCGATGCCATTGCCGACTTTTCTGTGCACTACGCCATGAAGCAGATAGAGCATGGGGTGGAAGTCTTCCAGTTGTTTGAGACGCATGCGGGACTCATTCCTACTGAAATGTATCTCGAAATGTTTATGCCCGCCGTCGAGAAGGTAGGTGCAGCTGTCCGTGCCAAAGGGGTGCCCTTCATCTTTTTCCCCAGAGGGTTTTCCACCGGCATGGGATTCATAACACCTGAAATCTGCGATTTTGTGAGTGTGGACTGGCAAATGCCGCTGCTGCATGCCCGTGAGTTGGTGCATCCCGAGGTGGGACTGCAAGGCAACCTCGATCCGCGTTTACTGTATGCCTCACAGGAAGTGATCGCAGAAGAGCTGGAGAAGTACAAGCCCTTTTTCAGTGAGAACCCCGATTGGATTCTGAATCTGGGTCACGGCTTTTTGCCCGATACCCCCTATGAAAACGCCCGTTTTGTGGTAGATTGGGTAAAGACCACTATCTGGTAAAAATAAAGGAGGAGGAAAACAACTTTGTTTTCCTCCTCTTTGAACAAGAACTGCATAATAGATGCATGGACTAAGGGGTCCCCCGACCCTCTTTGTCCATGCCTAAATGACCGTTAAAAGTTTGGTTTCAGATTGCTTTTTGTCCGAAATTTTAACGATCAGGGTTCCGGTAAAGCCTTTGAGTTTATCACCGGAAATATTGATTTCCTGACCAGGAATAACCTCTTGGTTGAATTCTAACAGACGATTCCCAAGCATGTCAAACACCTCGATGTTAACTTGGCCGTCAAAACTGCCTGCAATGGTTAAAGAAGAGCCTGCTTTAAGCGGATTGGGATAGACGCTAATGTCGGCGTTTTCAATAATAATGTCATCGGAAAGTTCAAGGAATTCTGAACTCTTTAGTCCGGAATAGGCCACGTAATCAGTTGATAGCACATAAATGGCATATCCACGGGCAGGGGCTTCCACCCATACACGACCATCGGCGTATACCTGTGTTGTTTTGGTGTTGTCAAAGGCATTTACCAGTGTTCTGTTCGACCAGCTTGACCAACCAGAAGGCGTGGCATTGACCCACATGCCTTTGGTGGAGTAACTATTGTTGAGAACCACGATCGCACCATTCTTGACACCATTTCCCTGACGACGGGCTACATAAACATCTGCTGCATTAGCGGCAGGAGAAGGATTTCCTGTCTGGCTAAGCACCGAAACAATGCCATTCAGATAGGTCGAACGGACAAAAATTAATTTTTGCAAATCCGCTTTCAAGGATGTAGGAATGGTAACCGTGAGGTTAGGATTGTGGTTATCTACAAGTGTAACACCATATAAATGTGGGTAAAACAAACAGGGGCGTCCTTCGTGGGTAAGCATATAAGCATAGCCCAAGTGCCAGTCTTTTGTCACCCATTTGTCATGTTCTTTTCCGGTGTCGTGGTTCTCAAGGAAAGTCACCACGCGGGTACCAGGCAAGGAGTTGCCTGAATTGTTGCGTACCATTCCGGCATGGTTCAACCAACGCATGTCAAAACCAGCATTGCCATTACACATATCGGTTAGCGAGGTTTTTAGCGGAAAGTCGAATCCTGAAGCTACGGCACCCATTGAGCCCAGCGTGTTCACCCAATTCTTGATGCGAAAATCTGATCCCCAATACTCACCGACGATATAGCGCTGGCCGCCGTTGATTGGAGGTAAGCTTTTGATCCAGTCCGCCGCATACGATTCCTGAAATCCACGGACGAAATCCAGACGATAGCCGTCAAATTTTATTACGTTAGAAAGCCATATTCCCCAATCCTGCATCCGGGTAGCAACTACGGGCGAATAGGTGTTCAAATCATTGCCAAAGCCTTTTGTGTTGGGAATGATTTCATCGCCACCCCAACCGCCAAGCCAGTCATTGGCATCAACAGGATGAAAATGCGTGTAATTCCAAGCGTAGTTTTTCTCACCAGTTCCTGTGTGATTGGGATAGGTGATGCCTGTATTGGTTCTTGCCTGTAGGGTTGTATTGGCAAGGTTCTGTCCATTGTACCAAATTTCGAATGGATAGTACCCACGGGTTTGGTCTGCCCAATTCCAGCTACTACCTGATTGTTCGCGGGCCGTGAGTTTAATGACGATGTTCTTTCCGCCGGGAGCAGTTACCTTAAATTCGTCAACATCACCCTGGTAGTTTATAAACGCCCTTACGGTCCGTCCTGATGCAGGAAATGTGTTGGTCTGGCCACCACCATTATTGGGTTCTGTTTCCCAGGAATAGGAGGTGTTGAAACCCGTGTTGTTGTAATCGATTTGAATGTCGTAGGCTCTTGTGGTGTAATCTGCATTGTAATTCAAAGCGTACCCTTTAAATTTAATGTAGTAGTCACCAGCACTTGCGTTCGGAATTACCCACGTGATTTCATTGGTAGGATAGGGGACATACTGGGTCCCGTGACGGAAAGCTTCATCAAATACATACTGCTTAACTGCGGGATTTACTTCTTCGTCCTCGTCACTCGAATATATGTGGTTAAGGATCATGTCGGCATATACCTCCACCTTAGGTTTTCCGCCTGAAACATTGTGCATGGCAGCAATCATGTTGACCAATTCCTGGCGACTACCAAAGCGGGTTTCTACGGTGCCCTTCTGGTTGTAGTTACCCAAATCGTAATGGTCATAAATACCATACCCCATATCATATATTCCCCAGTTACCCTTAGCTGGGGAAGGTACCCATATTCCTGATATACCAAGATTTTTAAAATCGGCGGATTTGTTTTTTAGGTTGTCCCACCAGGTTCCGTTTTTATTGACGTGGTCTACTGGCACGTCCCAGTAAAAGGCTTGCAACATAACATCTTTTTGCGCTTTTACCAGCGTCACGCTCATCAAGAAAAGCACCATAATCAGCGCTTTCTGAATGTAACCATAAGTAACGTTTCTTTTCATTCTTTAGATTTTTAAAATTAGAAATGGTTTGAATTAAAAAATAGTTTTTATGGGGTCATTAAAAACTACTTGCAAGTCTAAAGAAACAAAGCTTTAATGTCGACCTGATTTTTGTTTTAGGACGTTTTTTTTTAACGGGAAAGTCTTGATTTACGAATTAGGACGCCCAATACGCTCATTATCTGCGCGTGTCTGATTCTTTCAATTTAAAATATTCGCTTGGAGAAAAGCCTGTGACTTTTTTAAAAGCCAGGTTGAAGGTTGATTTGGAGTTAAATCCGACTTCATAAGCCAGATTGAGGAAGGTTTGATTTTTTTGCTTTCTGTCTCTTACAGCCTGAATGAAATCCCGAACTCTGTATTCATTGATGAAATCCCTGAAACTTTTGCGGTAGGAGTCGTTCAAAACCTTAGACACAATGTAGGATTTACAATTAATCATTTCAGAAAACTCAGAAAGAGACAAATCCGGGTCTGTATAGGGTTTCTCGAATTCCATAAACTGTTTGATCTCATCTGCCAAGGCTTCATAGTGCCATTCCGGGCTTTGGGAGTATCCTATGGCTTTTGAGGTTGTGAAAATGCTTTCATGAACGTAGGCATAATAGAAAAGGATAAAAATTTGGCTGGATGCCAATCCTAAAACCATGTTATAATAGTCTTCCAGGATGTTTTTTTTGCTGATAGCAGACAAGACCAGGAGCAATATTCCAGCCAACACAGTCAGCAGGTTAACAACCAGAATTCTCAAGAGCAGCTTTCTTTCCGGCAAAACAACTTTTGATTTTCCAACTTTGATATCTGAATCAAAAGCCCCTGTAAAAACAGACCTGTGGTCTGTTTCATTTTTTATGGACAAGCTTGTCACCTTTTTTATTTTTAACCTGTACAACAGCAAGGTCAAATAGATACCAAAACCTAAAGGAGCCATTAATCCTATAATAAAATCAATTACCAAGAGATAATTGGTCATTTCTGCTTCAATCCAAGCAGGGTGCCATAGATTTAACCAGCGTAGGACAATGAAAATGGAGAGTATCGTCGGAGCTGTAAAGTGATGCGACCATTTGGTCTTTTTGCTGCCGATGAAGGCAATATAGAGGTAATAAACCGCTGGCCCTGCCCAAAGTAAACCCAGTTGAAAAATCAAAAACAAACGAAATTTCCAAATAAAATCACTTAGTCCAAATACAATTGTTCCGGCAAAAATGACCATGCACAAGGAAGTCCAAAGAATCAGGGCGGAGGTTTTGCAGGTATTTCTGTTTTTTATGCGTAACACAAAAAAGATCAGTAGCATGCAGTTAAAAATGGCCGCTGAGAGGACAAACACAAAAACAGAAATGGATTTTGGACCACCAAAATCCTGCCAATTAAGAATTTGAACATTTATAGTCCCACCACTACCATAATAGAGTCGATTAGGCAAATACACATTCCCCTTATCGGTTTCCATATTCATCCAATCTCCACGTGAAAACTTAAATTCGAGGGTATCCACATTCAGGGGTACTTTTACTGCTAAATTCCCATCCAGTTTACGATGCAACAGATAGCGCGGATCGTTTATTGTCCAATCGTTGAAATTGCCACAGACAAAAATGGAATCATTTGCAGGTGTGTTTTTCGGTAGCGATTTAACCACAATAATGACCTCTGATTGCTCTTTTATGGCTTCAATGACAGGCGATTTTACCACTAAAAGCAATACGACCAAAAGGAAACGACGTATGTAGTATCTATTTTTCTGCAATTTTGATTAAACTAAAAACCGTTTTAAGGAAAAAGAGCTTTTTTATTTACAAAGAAACAAAAAAAGTTTACAGTTTTGTTAAAGTCAAAAAAGATTTCATATTCTGCTATAGAAAATCTTGGGTATTCAGCCTGTTAAGCTGCTAAACATATCCATATCTGTTCTTCAGAAGAAGTTATTATGGCTTAAGAACGCCTTGAGTTTGTTAACATAATTTTTGATTATTGGAGTTTTCATAAGTCCATAAAACTAATCGGTCACCCCGTTACCATCAACACCCTTTCTTCAGCCACAAGGCAGCCCTGGTTTTCCATTATTTCATTGAGAATCTGCAAAGGATCATCGAAACCGGCGGTTTTCTTCATGCCCCAAGCTAAATAGCTGATTGGCAGGATTGAGATGCAAGATTTAATTGATTTTTTGGCTTGATAGTTGTATTTTTAGTAAACGATGTTTTTTAAGTTTTTATTACTAACCTTAAAATCAATACGTTATGTTAAGATGGGTTGTTACTTTTTTAGTTATTGCATTGATCGCCGCAGTATTCGGATTTGGTGGAATAGCCGCCGGAGCAGCATCAATTGCTAAAATTCTATTTTTTATCTTTATTATTTTATTTGTGATTAGCCTTATTTTTGGGGCAGTCAGGGGATTTAAATAATCTTGGATGTCTTATTATTAATGACTTAGGATTTAATCAGCCCGTAAGCTGCCTAAGAAATAGAATTTTTTTATGGAAGTAAAAGTGGACTTCAGGGTTGTTACCGTGAAGTCCATTTTTTGCCAAAAATTGCCAACCATATCAAATAAATGTAGAGAAATGTACTCACATGGCGGGTAATCTCCACAGTATTTCAAACCAAAATTAATTCAAACTGTTTGTCAGTCATATTGTAGAATTAATTATAGATGATGGATGATAACCTGAAAGAAATTCTAGGCAAGATATACGACCGGTGTGGCTTTACCCTTTCCAACCATGTGGTTGAAGAGGAGAGCAGCGATTATGATGCCAGTCGGTTTCAATTAAGCGGTTGGCGTATGGTTTGTCGCAGCGCCAGGATAACCCCCAAAAAAGCAGGGCAGTTTGTTACCTTTTGGAAACGAAGCAGCACTGGCCCCATTGAACCATTGAACGAAAAAGATCCAATTGACTTCTTTTTAGTCAATGTCAGGTCAGGAAATAAATTGGGTCAATTTATTTTTCCAAAATCCGTTTTGATTGAAAAGGGCATCATCTCAACAGACAAGAAAGAAGGTAAACGCGCTTTTCGTGTGTACCCTGGCTGGGACCAGACCCAAAACAAGCAGGCCGAAAAGTCTCAAAAATGGCAACTGAATTACTTTTTCGAGGTTGACGACAACACTGATCTGCCGATAGTGAAGCGATTGTATTGCACTACCTGAAGTCCTTTTTTACTTATCATTCATAGATAAACTTCTTAACTCCACACAGTAATTCGATAGCTCTTTTTTTATGGAATACAAATAGTTTGATTAATCATGACCTCTATAATTAATTTAACGACCACTAAGTAAATAGTTAGACCATATGAACTCTTATTAATATTGGATGCTACCAATAGGATAAATATATTTGTATTGCCATCGCATTGTACATAATTCCGTTTTCTGTCAAAATTGAAGGCATTTCCACCATGATCCATACAGTAAAAACAAGCACAGAAAAGCTCAATGATATGCGGACTGACTATTTAGTCTCCCTGCCTGAGTTTCAGGAATTGTTTATTGAACTTATGATTGGTGATGGGGTTGGTTACCTTATTCAAAAAGAGAACATGGTGATGGGTTATGCCATCCATAATGGGGAAGGAGTTCTCATTGAGTTCTATGTGAAGGATCAATATTTACCTGACAGTCAGGAAGCCTTTAAACAGGTCATAAAGGAATTAGCCATACAGGAGGTTTTCTGCAAATCATTTGACGCCCTTTTGTTGAATGCCTGTCTGCAAAGCACCTTTTCCTATTCATTAGTGGGGGTATTGTATCGCGATTATTCCGGACCAAAAATTCAAAAAGAGCGGGGAATAGAGATGCGCCCATCCGGCTTTGCATCAGTAAACCTTTTGTTGAATCAGGATGAGAGCATCCGGGAGCTATTTGAAACAGAACAGCAATTAACCCATTTTATTGAGCATGAGCATGTTTTTGAGTTTTATAAAAATGAAGAGCTGATTGGTTGTGGAATGGTCCTACGTACAAATGCTGAATGGGATTTCTGTGATTTGGGTGTTTGGGTTCATCCCCAAAAGAGGGGCCATAGTTTGGGGGCTCAGATACTTCTCTTACTTAGGGAATTTGCACTTGAAAACCACATGAAGCCAAGTTGCGGCTGCGATATAGAAAATATCGCCTCACAGATGACCATTGAGAAATGCGGCTTTGGTAGTAAGCATAAATTGATCAGTTTTGCTTCAAGGCCTAACTGAATTAGTCCCTTGGATTCTAGTACCTGACAATGACCATGGGGTTAACAGGCAAGGCCCTGTATATGGATCGAGCGTCTTCCCTGGGTATTTCTATGGATAGCTGATAGGTGTATCCCCTTTGGTTAGTCTGGGTTATGGCGTTTAAGTTTTTTTGTCTGAGCCACTTCGATTTTTTAAGTTGATATTTTTTAAAATCGCTGCGTAAACCAACCAAAGTTTCTTCCTCCTGGTGTAGTTCAATGGTAAGACTGTTGCTGAAAG
This sequence comes from Marinilabiliaceae bacterium UBA5213, assembly GCA_002412555.1. Lineage (GTDB taxonomy): Bacteria > Bacteroidota > Bacteroidia > Bacteroidales > Marinilabiliaceae > Geofilum. Next base: position 22,997 of record DHVH01000118.1, read on the forward strand.
AGAAATACCAGAATACATCTCTATGCTTGGGAAGCTCTGGGGCTTTGTTGGCCAGTTTGGCTTCTATAGAATCCTTTGGTGCTTTTTTTACAACAATCGGAAATTTTTCGATGGAGGAAAACTCCGTTTCCGTAGCAAAGGGTCCTGAGAACAAGCTGTCGAGCAAGTAAAGCGGTAATTTTGCCAGCCCCTTATTAAATTTAATAGTGGAGATTTTTGATTGGAACAGATTGATACCCTTAAAGGACAAGATAGCTAAACTATCATTAAGGTCAATTATAAGGGATATAGAGTCGGATTTGGACAACATGAAGGTTGAATTCAGGATGGCTTCATGATGTTCCGATTTAATCAATTGCCTGGCAAGTTCGATGCTGGCATGTGTTGGACTGTTGGGACTATTGCCGGGTTGATAGACAAGCTCATTTGAAATTCGCTTGACTTCCCGGTGAACAGGCAGAAGGCCCAACACAACGAAGGCCAGAGCAAGCACAGCCAATTGTATGGAGATAAAGACAAGAACGGTTTTTAAGGGAATAGCACTAAGAAGTGCTATTCCCTTAACTAGCAGATCTTTTACCCTTTGAAGTATGCTATTTATTTTCATTGTTCTGTAGAAATCTTAAAAAATATAAACCTTTGAACCCTCGTTGAGCTTGAAGAAAACCTCCTTTAAATCATCATCACCAAGCCTGATGCATCCGTGGGTGACCGGCTGGCCCAGAAAGCGCTGATAGAGTGTTCCGTGAATGAGATAGCCCTGCCCAAGACTCAGGGCATAATCGCCAAGCGTTCCATACTGGTAGCGATCGGGATGGTTTTTAGGAGGAACGGGTAGCCCTTCCTCGATGAAAGCCCAGTCGGGCTTTACCCAAAGCGGCCTTTTTAGCTTACTCTGAATACGAAACATCCCCTTAGGCGTTTTAAATATCCATTGCAAATCCTCACCGGCATCCAGCTGGGTATAGCTTCCCGTAGAACACAAGCCCTCTCTGATAATCTTATCCCTGGTTCTAAGGACAAAAGTGTTGGTGGTGGTATTCACAATCAGGTAGGGCTGATTGGGGGCAAAGTTTTCTATTTTTCTTTTAAGTCCAGCGATTCTTTTTTCAGAAGCAAGCAGTTGCCGAACGAGTTCCGCAGAATCTTTTTCTGCAAGTCCATAAACGGGATCAGGAAAGCTGTAAAAGCTCATGGCCAGCTCTTTGATCCGGTGCTGCTTGTGAAAGCAGATGCTTGCTAATGCAATGGAGAAAATTAGTATAATTGCGTATAATAGAAGCTGATTGGGTTTCCTGGTTTTCTGCACGGAATTTTCGTTGATTTCCATATAATTAGTTGTATGCTTTGCTAAAAGTCCTCAAATATTTTGTCGAGCGGCACCAGCGAACCAACTATGGCAACTGGCGTTCCAACAGGGCATTGCGAGAAGAGGACATCCATATCCCTATTCTCAAAGGCAATGCAGCCCTCTGTCCAGTCAATTCCTCGTCCCCCACCGCCATGCAAAGCTATGGATCCGCCTATTCTGGCATTGTCAGAAATTAGGCCACTGCGCTTTTGTTGCTCAAATCGCCGTTTGTCATCCTCATTGGGGTAGTTTATTTCCAAAGACTTATGGTAGAGTGTACTACTGCCGCTCCGCTTCCTTGAAACTTTATACCTGCCCTCAGGCGTTGTACGGTCACCGCTTTGGTTTTTATCACCCAGCCAATTAATACCAAGCTCTACTTCGAATTCCTTGTATTTCTTGCCCGACTTATACACAGTACATTTCCGCGAAAACTTATCTACAACAATGCTGACTGATTTCATTTTTTTCGACCACTCCTTCATCTCATCATTCAGGGATAACCAATGGTTGTAGCTGCTAAAATATTGCTCCAGCAGACGGCGTGTTTTTTCTTCTAAGTCGTCTGTTGTTGTTTTAATGGACTCAATTTTTTCCGTAGCCATTAGAAAATCCTTTCGGGCAAAGGCCGTTTCTGCCTCGTTAAGGGTTATGGCAGCTGAAGTAACCTTAGTCCGGATGTCATTGTTTAATGGGAAGAGGTTGATGGCATAATCCAGATAAGTGAAAGTTTTCTTGAGTGCTGCTATTTCGGGTTTTATGGATTTTTGAAGATCCCTTTTTTTCTCCTCAGCCTTTCTGATGGCCGTCTTTGCATTTTCTATGGCCGTGTCCGCCTTGGAGGATGCCTTACCAAAATTTCTCAGCATGGGCGATTGTCCATTGGCTAAATTCCATTCTTCCATGGCTTCTTGCCAGAATTTTTCGGCCATTCTCAACTCCTCTGGCGCGTAAATATAAGCTTCAGCACTGATTGCTTTGGCAATTAGAATACGCCCGGCCTCCATTTTTTCCACAGGTGGCTTGTGTCTGAAAACATTCACAAAGGCCCACATTGCAGCCATGATAGTAATTAGCAGGGCTGCAATTATAAAGAGTTTTCTGTAAGTGGACTTCGCCTCTTTCATTCAATCGGATTTAAAAAAGCCCTGATATTAAGTCAGGGCTTTTTGAAGAAATAAATTGCACGAGTGTTTCAGCTTATGCTTTTTTCACC
>DHVH01000321.1 GCA_002412555.1 Marinilabiliaceae bacterium UBA5213
GACGGGTGAAACGATCGACTTTTTTCATGTTCAGGAACCGCCGGTGGCCGATTTTGTAGCCGATATCACGGATGCCAACTGCTATCCGCTGGTAGTGCAGTTTTCTGACCTGTCAGAGACCGATTACCCTGGCAGCTGGACCTGGCACTTTGGTGAGAACGATAACTTGTCGGAGGTGCAAAACCCTTTCTTTATCTATAACCGACCCGGCTTTCACGATGTGAAACTGATCAGCAGAACCACTTATGGATGTGCTGATACCATTGTGAAACAGGCCTATATTCATGTGGGTGGTCCATTTGCTCAAATTGAATCACCTGATGTGGTTTGTGAGTTTGCGGATGTGGCGTTTAAAGCCGTTGCTTTACAGAATGTGTATGATATTAGATGGGATTTTGGTGATGGCTACTCGGCCGAAGGCCCCGAAGCATCGCACCAATACCGGGCAACTGGCCATGTCAATCCCGTAATGTTTCTACGGTCAGATGCCGAAAACACCTGTAACAAAGCAATTATTGATACAGTGCATGTATGGGATTTACTGGCCGATTTTTCTTTTATCGATGATAGTGATCAAGGCTGTGTGCCGCTGAATGTGTTTATTAGCAACAACTCACTGAATGCTACTGATTGGCTTTGGGATTTAGACAATGGCTTAACTTCACAAGAGGCTGTCCCGTTGGTCACTTATGATGAGCCGGGATTGTACGACATTGAGCTCATAGCAAGATATGCACCTCTGGGTTGTGCCGATACCATGTTAGTGAAAAACATTGAGGTCTTCCCGCTACCAAAGGTAAGTATGCATGCCGATACTTTAATTTGTTACGCCGATGCCATTGAGTTATGGGCCAGCGGAGGTGTCAGCTATTTGTGGTCGCCGCCCGAAACCTTGTTTGAACCTCAGAGTAATATAACCATGGCGGCACCTGATGAGCATACCACTTATAGTGTTCAAGTAACCGATGCCAATGGTTGTGTAGAATTCGGCAGTGTGCAGGTGTTAGTGCAGCAGCACCCCGTTGTATTCCCTCGCGATACGGTGCTTATTATTGGAGAAGAGGTGCAATTGGATGTGTCAGATGATGAAATTGGGGCTTATTTGTGGAGTCCGTCCGAGCATATCTCCTGCTCTGATTGTCCCAATCCTGTTTTTAAGGCCATGGAAAGTATAACCTACCAGGTGGATGTAACAGATGTTAATGGTTGTTTCACATTGTCTTATCCCTTTAATCTCACCGTTCAGAAGATTTATTCGGTAGATGTGCCGCAAGCCTTCACACCTAACGGCGATGGCGTTAACGATGTAGTGTTTGTGAAGGGATGGGGAATTCGGGAGTTGGTGGTTTTCCGCATTTTTAATCGCTTCGGGCAACTGGTATATGATTCTACTGACCTGAACGAAGGTTGGGATGGTACCTATAAGGGCAGAGCGCAGCCTATGGAAACTTATTCGTACATGGTACAGGTGAGAACCGAAGAAGGGGGCCTTTTGCAAAAGACGGGAACCATTAAGCTTTTGCGTTAAAAATCAAGAGAGGCCAGTGAGGCTTTACTATATATTTCAAGTAATTCCAGCACACGCTCTTTTTTAATGCCGCCCGAAATAAAACTGAACTCTGAGGCAAAGCGGTAAATGTCACTGGCCAGAAATTCCCTAATTTTTATTTCGAGGTCGTAGCTGCCGCCCACGTATATTTCTCGCTCTATTTGCTTGCCTATCAGCTTTTTGATCTCAAGGGGGTTCAAGTCTTTATGTTCGCTATATTCAATGAGAGATTTTTCAAAACCATCGCTGTTAAACAGGATGAATCCAAGCGCAATTCGCCGACGAATTGGCAATTCGTACAGATATTTATCAATTTTCAGAAAAAGTTTCCCTCTTAGATCATCGGTGAGTTTGTTGTTGCGGGCAATAGAAGCACAAATTTGAGTGAACAAGGTATCGATGTCGCCTTGAGCAAGATCCTCGCCATAAACCATCCATTTTAAGAAATTCCCCTTTATAATGAAACCAAACTCTACCATGGCCTGATTAACATCAGTGGTGATGTGCAAGCGGTTGTCAATATCCAGCCTTTTTTCGGGACTCACTAATTTGAACTGGTTCATTGTTCAATCTTAAAATAGATGCGTTTTATAATTTCTAATACGGCCTGACTATTAAACTTGTTGCTTCAAAATTAGTAAATTATATCACAAGTCTTTCTTGTTTCATTTTAGGGTATCAATTCATTTTTGTATTGGAGGTGCTCTAAAACCCTATTTTTTAGTGGGCTTTGGGTCATGCTGTTTCATTTGTTTAATTTTCCTTGTATCGGAAAAATTGACCACTCTATGTATAGTCTTTTGTAGTTTGTATGTAATTTTTCGTTATTGGTCAAATTTTTTGCTCAAACGGAAATAAATGTAACTGAGTTGTCTGTTTGTCCGTAATACTATCAACTTGCAAAAAAAAAAGGAAATTAATCTTTTCCCAATTGGCATCTGCCGCTAAAATCAAATCAAATCAAATAAAAATGAGAAAATTATTGTTAGGATGGCTCCTGTTTTCAGCTCTTTATACTTATACCTATGCCCAGGAAAATCCCCGTGTAAGTAAAAAGGATTTGATAGTTTCTGCGCCTTCCCATAGCCAACAATTGATTATTGACCATCTCGAAAAAGGAGATAAATATTATCGAAAAGCAATATATGATCGAGCTTTCAGGCACTATTTTCAGTTGTATGGAATGACTTCGTTTATTCCTGAACTCAATTACAAGCTTGGCATAAGTGCACTTTTGGGAGGTTCTGAAACGGATGCTGTGACCTATTTACTGGGAGCAAATTCTTCTGTGGCAGGTGACTATTTCTATTATCTGGGTAAGGCCAATCAGGCTGTTTACAAATATGGCGCGGCTAAAGATGCCTATACTATGCACCATCAGTCATTAGGCACCATGGGGCAAAAAAGATTTGAAGAGGAGTTTATTCAACTGATCAACGAGTGTGATTTTGGACACTATGCTGTTCTGGACTCTTTGCCTTATTTTATTATAAATTTAGGCCCTGCGGTTAATAGTTATTTTGATGAGTATGGCGCTGTGGAACATTCAGCCACCAACTCACTTTTTATGACGGGCCGCAAGCCTGAACGACTCCCTGAAAAACCGGTTAGTCGCGACGCTTTTCGTGAGCGCCTGTTTAGCGCTGAGTATAAAAATGGACAGGTATCTGAAGCTTCTGCCGTTTCTTCTCCTGCTTCTTCCTGGCGACATCTTGCTGTAGCAGGTTTGGACGCATCCAATGATGTATTGTTTGTGTACCAGGGGAAAAAGAGATCCGGGAATCTGCGTACGGCCAAAATTTCGAGTAAGGGACTGCGTGGCTCTAAAAAATTGAAAGGGGCTGTGGATCGTAAGATGTTTCAGGAGACTTCCATTTCGGTGGCGGACAATGGGGATGCTTATTTTGTGTCGGATAAACCCGGAGGCGAGGGAGGAACTGATATCTGGTATGCCAAACGTAAGGGTAAAAACAAATACCGCAAGGCTATGAATGTGGGCGACCGCATCAATACGCCTTTCGATGAACGGTCTGTGTATGTTACGCCTGACGGTAATGCACTCTACTTTTCTTCCAATGGTCATTCCGGTTTAGGCGGTTTTGACATTTATAAATGTGAACGACAGCCGGATGCTTCCTGGGGAGACCCTGTGAATTTGGGCTATCCCATTAACAGCTCGGCCGATGATTTATTCTATCATCCTACTTCTGACTCTTTGGTGGCCCTCATGGCAAGCAGCCGTGCCGGTGGTTTTGGAGGACTGGATATCTATAAAATTAAGAAAGATCCCCGCATTCCTTTTGAAGTATGGGGCGAAGTAACCGATGTCAACGATGGCTCCATTTTGCCAGGCCGGATTACCATCATTGATTTGAAGGAGAATTCACCGGTGGCTTATGCCGAATCGGACCCATTGTCGGGCGAGTACTACCTTCAAATGGAAGATGTGGGCGATTACGCCATTCAGGCGGATGTAACAGGTTATAAGAGTTGGAGAGATACGCTGGAATTACCTGAGAAACGGAATGAGAAAATCCGTAGGGATTTTCAACTGGAGAAATTACTTTTCCCCTATTCACTATGGGGTAACATCACCAACGAGGCCACTGGTCACCCGATTCAGGCGCAAATTCTCATTAAGTCGCTGACCGATGAAGTGTTGATCAATAGTGGCTATTCCAGTGCCAATACCGGTTACTACTCGGTTACAATGGCCGATAAGGCCAATGTAATTCTAGAAGTAACTGCTGAAGATTTCTATGGGCGAACCCTGCAATTGCATAAAGATAAGATGATTGGCGACAATGGCGAGCTGAATATTACATTGGCCAGTAGCAAGCAGGTCTTTACCTTATCGGGGGTCATCAGTGATGAAATCTCAGGTAATGCTGTTCCAGCTGCCATCGCTGCTTTTCAGCCTGGTGTAATGGAACCTGTGGCTGTTAGCTACGCCGATTCTGTATCGGGTCGCTACAATCTAGCAATGGATAATCGTGGGCCATTTTTGCTGGAATTGACTGCTGAAGGTTATTTCTTCCTTAATAAGTCGCTTGAGTTCTTAGGGGATTCTACCTTGTTGGTGAGGAATTACGGCATGCAACCCATGTCAACAGGAGCCAGAATTGTGGTCGAGAATATTCTTTTTACCACGGGTAAAGCTACACTCAGAGCTGAAAGCTATTCTGAATTGAATAAACTGGTGCGCCTGCTTATAGAAAATGCAGATGTGCGCATTGAGGTGTCGGGGCATACCGATAATGTAGGATCTGCCTCATTAAATAAAAGGCTGTCACGCTCACGGGCACAGAGTGTGAAAAGCTATCTGGAGAGTCAGGGTATTGACGCTGGCCGCATTGAGTTTGAAGGGTATGGTTTCGACCGTCCCATTGCTCCTAACGAAACAGAGCAAGGCAGAGCTGCTAACCGACGTGTGGAAATTGAAGTTATTGATTAGTTAAAAAACGAATTATGAAGTGGACAAATATAGGTATGGTTATGATGTTGGGTGCACTGGTAGTGTTCTCGGCTTGTAAGCAAGATGATATCATTATTAATGACCCGCAGGATGGCGATATGCGCAAAATTCGATTGGCCGGGCCAGCTGTCAGTTTTTCTTTGTCGGTAAATGATTTTATCGACGATTTGGCAGAAGAGAATATCTTTGTGGATGAAGATGGGCTGCTTTTCTATGAGTACAGAGAACCTGTGTATATCAATTGGGAAAGTCTGGTGAGCTTAAGGGATGTAAATGAAAGATGGGTCTTTGGCGTTCCGGATTTAACATCACCCTTAAAGACTGGTTCTGCCGAACCTGCGTTTTCGCAAGAGGTGGTGCTCAGTCACCAGGACGATGTCCGGTATGACAACGTAACACTTCTGAATGGAGAATTGGACCTGTCTTTTGAGGTGCCACCCGGATATACTGGCACCCTTTCTGTTGAAATACCTCAGGCTACTTTGAATGACGAAGTTTTAAGGGTAGAATTTACGGTGGATGGTTCAGGTGTTGCTACACCAACTGAACCCATGCCTGTTTCATTGGCGGATTATTTCTTCGGGTTTGGCAATGCTGAAGCGCAGCCCTACAATAGCCACATCGATGTCCAAATTTTTCATGAATTAACATTGGCGGGTATTCCGGCTTCGGCAGACCTAGTTCTCAATTTTTCGCTGACTGGTTTAAGCAAGTCCTCAGCCTATGGTTATTTTGGTGATCAAACGGCCATTAGGGAAGACGCTGAACTTAAATTTGATGTATTCAATGAAATTGACGATTTAGAAGGTAAAGTGGAGTTGGCTGATTTAGCCATGGACATAGAAATATACAACAGCATTGGTGTTCCATTTTATGTAGAGGCCTATAACATTCGTTTTTTTCAAAAGGATTCTGAAACACCTGATTCCTATTTGATAATAGAAGGGGAGAATAGGGCTGAGTTGGATTATATACCATCGGCCGTGAATACCGAGCCGCTTACACCGGGCCAGACCAGTTATGCGGTTGACAGAGATAATTCTAACCTCTTTGAAATAGGTAATTCATTTCCTGTTCGCATGATGGTTGATCTTTTATCGCGTAGTAATCCTACTGCTCCAGAAGGTGTTGTGCCGGATGACAATAATTTTATGTTGGCGGTTGAGGAACTGCAGGCCGATTTGGTTGTTAAACTACCTTTCTGGTTTAAGGCCACGGAATATGCCCGCAAAGATACCATTGAGTTTGATTTTTTGGATATCATTGACGGATCTGAAGATGAGGTAGACCATATAGATTTGGCCAAAATATTTTTCGATTTTGAAAGTACTATGCCGCTTGATATTTTGGCCACTGCATGGGTGGTTGATGCTCAAGGTGAAAAGATTGATGACTTATTGAAAACCGGTACTTATATAATTAAAGGGGGAACTGCAGAAAATCCTGGAGAATCTACTTTTGAAATCGGTTTGACAGGTGAACAAATTGGTCTGTTCAAGGACCGGGAAGCTAAAGAGATTATTATGTCTTATACGCTTTCAACTCGTGGTGCCAACAGTGAGCCGGTAAAGATTAAACAGGATGCTGCCATAAAGGGAGCAGTCTCCTTTGATTTTTCAGGCAATATTCCCAATTAAGAAAACTTAATAGATAATTGACGGGAGAGCTTTATCCCAAACAATTAAAAAAAAGAATGATGTATAAAAAATTTATATATAGTGTTTTGGGGCTTTGTTTCATAGCTGCCGGTATTAAGGCGCAATCACCTATGGGACTCTATTACATGGAGACCATACCACAGGTCAATCATTTAAATCCGGCCATGCAACCCCGAGCCAATGGCTTTTTTGCGCTTCCTAATTTCAATCAATTGTTTCAGAGTGATGTGGCCTTCTCTGATGTTTTTCAGGATGTGGGCAGTGAGTGGGTCAGCCCCCTCAGTCAACGCTACGATTTTGCTAAGCTATACAAGGCTACCGGCGACGCCTTTAATATTAACGAGCAGGTGGATATAGGACTGCTCGGTTTCGGCTTTAGGTCGGGACGCGATTATTTTTCGTTTTCCTTATCGGTGAAAGGTGCTGTAAATGTGGGACTGCCTTATGACTTGTTAAAAATTGCAGAAAATGGGTTTGCCGATGGTTCAAAATTTGATTTTTCTACTTTGCGGACTAAAACCATGACCTATAAAGAAATCAGTCTGGGCTACAGCCGCGAGTGGAATGATTACCTAACGGTAGGGGTTAATGTGAAACCACTGTTTGGGTTGGTGGGCATGTTGTCTGATATAAATCGCTTTGAATTGCATACCAGTCGCCAACAGTACGACTTATTTGTCGATGGACGAATTTATTCATCTGCACCTATTGACGTGGTGGAAGGTGAGGCAGGCGATTTTCCCGAGTCCATCGAAGCTAAGGATATGGAGGGTGACGACTGGGCTTCTTATCTCACCTCTTTTAAAAATCCGGGGATTGCTTTGGATATGGGTGCTGTTTATGAATTGAACGACCGTTGGGCGTTTTCTGCAGCGCTCAACAATCTTGGGTTTATTAAATGGACTGAAGATCTCAATTCCCTCTCTTTTAATGGTACTTACTCTTTTAAAGGATTAGAGATTGATGGGTCAAACAAAGACGATATGGATAAAGCCGTGGAGGCCATTGGTGATTCCCTAAAATCGGTCATTGATTATGGGGTGGGACAGGAGAAGTTTTCCATGCCTTTGGTGCCTGGCTTGTATATGGGTGCCAGCTATAACCTTAATCATGCGCTATCGTTTGGCTTTTTGTCCAGAAGCCAGTTCCAGAAAAATAATTACAGACAGGATTTTAACTTATCGGCCAACATCCAACCCTACAGTTTTGTGGCCCTAAATGTCAATTACAGCCTTCGTGTCAATGGGGGTAATGGTCTGGGTACCGGCCTTAGTTTATTGATGGGACCCTTGCAGATGTACCTCCTGGCCGATTATATGCCATTGCAATATGCTACGGTTAATATGGAAGGCGATGAGTTTTTGATGTTTCCCAACCAAAAAGAATTGAGCCTTAAGTTCGGACTGAACTTTATTTTCGGTCGCCACGGCCACAGAAATGAACCCAGTTTGTCGCTGTAAATTTTATCTGGTTGCTGTAAAATTATATAGCTGATAGGCGAAGCATTGAACACATTGCAGGGCGAGGTTTTCAACTTCGACCAATCCTACATGGTAATTTTTAATTGCTAATTATCTATCGAATTAGAAAAAAGAGAGCGGTTTTACCGCTCTCTTTTTATAGTGTAACTGACCACTGGTCTTCGATGTTACCTTTCCAGTCGCTGAATTTTTCATCGCCACCCCTCACTTTCCAGTCCGAATCGATGGTGAGTTTGGAGCTGATGCCGCCACGGGGATTGAATACCATCACCACGCGTACTCTCTCGGGTTCGTAAACCTCCATCACATGATCGTAAAACACATTGATCAGGCGTTCATACGATACGGTGATGTTGCGTAAGGCGTAAACATATTGCTTGAGTGATTTTAATTCGATGATCCTTTTCTTGGGGTAGAAGGTCAGGAATACATCTGCAAAGTCAGGCTGCTCTTTAACACCCAAAAAGGTGAATTCCGGAATTTTTATTTTTATCTCATACGCTTCGCCGGTTGGGTTGGGAAGTGATTTGAGTATGCTGGCATCAATGTCTTTGTAAGTAAGGATCTTTTTTTCCATTTTTATAAAATAGGTGTCAAATTGAGACTGCAAATGTAGTGTTTTTGTTCAACCACTTAAAATCCCAAACGTAAAAAGTGCTTCAAAAGATGATTTTTAGCAGGTGATATCATCTGCTGCTGGGCGTAGTTTTAAACTACGCCAATCCATATCGTCAAAAAAATCTGTACTCATCTGTGTAAATCTGTGGACAAATCCCTTTTATCAATCCCCGTTAACCCGGTTTTGCCAACCGTCCCCCTCTTTGCGTAATTTTATTCTACACCCATCATTTTAATTTTAAAATAATCTGTGCTCATCTGTGTAAATCTGTGGACCAAAAAACTGCGTTAACCCGGTTTTGCCAACCGTGCCCCTTATTTAGTTTATCCAGTCTTGCCTTATTCGCACCGAATTTTCATACCTTTGCGGCAAATTTAAAAGAGACGAAGTGGGACGTTCCAGAAGAAATAAACCCTTGCTCGAGCGCCTGGTAATTACCGATGTGGCGGCCGAAGGTAAGGCTTTAGGCAAAGTAGATGATCAGGTGGTTTTTGTCACCCAAACAATACCTGGTGACATCGTAGATGTGCAGGTAACCAAAAAGCGCAAAAAATTCTTTGAAGGTTTTCCGGTAAAGTTCCACTACTATTCAGATATGCGGGTGGAGCCGGTTTGCGAGCATTTTGGGGTATGTGGTGGTTGCAAATGGCAGTCCTTACCCTATAAGGAGCAACTTTTTTATAAAGAGCGGGAAGTCGTCAACAATCTTAAGCGCATTGGTAAAGTTGAGCTGCCCGAAGTCATGCCCATAATGGGATCACCTGCAGAGACTTTCTATCGTAATAAATTGGAATTTACTTTCTCGAATAAGCGGTGGCGTACTCAGGAAGAGTTGGATAGCGGAGAGGAATTTTCTGATAACAACGGACTGGGTTTTCATGTGCCAGGTATGTTCGACAAGGTGGTGGACATAAAAAAATGTCACTTACAGTCGGAGCCCTCCAATGCCATTCGCCTGGCGGTACGGGAATATGCTTTGGCCAACAATCTGCCATTCTTTGATTTACGGGCTCAAACGGGTTTGCTGCGCACCATGATGATTCGCACCACTACAACCGGTGAAGTAATGGTGGTTATCGTTTTCTTTTACGAAGATGAGCAGGTGCGCAAGGGGTTAATGAATCACCTGATGGATTTGTTTCTTCAAGTCACCTCTTGGATGTATGTGATCAATCCAAAAGCCAACGATACCTTCGGCGATTTGGAGGTGTTGTTGCATGCTGGTCGTGATCATATTTTTGAAGTGATGGAGGATCTGAAATTCAAAATCGGCCCCAAGAGCTTTTTTCAAACCAATTCTGAGCAGGCCTTGCATCTATATGAGGTTGCCCGGGAGTTTGCCGGACTAACAGGTAAGGAAGTCGTTTACGATTTATACACCGGGACTGGCACCATTGCCAACTTTGTCGCCCACAATGCCTCCAAAGTTATCGGCATCGAGTATGTGCCCGAAGCCATTGAAGATGCCTTGGTTAATTCTGAACTCAACGGAATTACCAATACGGTGTTTATGGCCGGTGATATGAAGGATTTGTTAACGACTGAGCTCTTTGAAACGCATGGTCGGCCCGATGTCATCATTACCGACCCGCCACGCGCCGGCATGCATGCCGATGTGGTAGAAACCATTTTGCATGCCGCACCGGATAAAATTGTTTATGTGAGTTGCAATTCTGCCACTCAGGCCCGTGATTTGAGTCTGCTGGACATGCGCTATAGGGTCACCCGCGTTCAGCCGGTCGATATGTTTCCGCACACCCACCACGTTGAGAACGTTGTGCTTTTGGAGCGGCGATAAAATTGTTCTGAGTTTATAATTATTCTAAATAGGTTTATTTTTGGGTTTCACGGAGGTTGGAGTCTTAAAAGAGATTAAGTTGTAGAATCTGCTGTAAAACACATATCCCAATAAAAGACCCCAGAGTCTTTTATTGGGATTTTATTATATTTGTGCAACACAAATTCTGAATTACCTGCATATATGAAACAAAACTGGCGCATCTATCAAAAACTCCACCGCTGGCCGGGACTCATACTCTCTTTTCTATTACTGTATTTCGGCATAACCGGAATTTTATTGAATCACCGGGAAATGATTGCACCATTGGACGTGCCCCGCAGTTGGCTGCCAGAGAGTTATCATTACCAGAATTGGAACAATGCGGCCATTAAGGGCCAACTCACCATTGGCGGGGACAGCATTCTTATGTATGGCAGTATCGGTATCTGGATGACTGATCGCCACTTTTCGAGCTATCAGTCCTTCAACGCAGGACTGCCGAAAGGAGCAGACGGGCGTCGCATTTTTGACCTTCATCAGACCGAAGACGGGCACTTGTATGCTGCGACTTTGTTCGGACTATATGCTTATGATGAGCGGGCAAAGTTGTGGCAAAAATTTGATTTAGATGTGGATATCTCACGCTTTGTGGGTATTGAAAATGTGGGAGATACCATTTATGCTTTCAATCGTTCCTATTTGTTTGTCGGACAGTCCGCCGGTCCACACACCCAATGGGATAAAATTGAGCTGAAAGCTACACCCAACTACAAACAACGGGTCAGTCTCATGAAGACCATTTGGAAACTGCATTCCGGAGAAATACTGGGACTGCCGGGACAGTTGTTTGTGGATGTATTGGGATTGGTGACAATTTTTCTGTCGCTAACCGGCATTATCTGGTTTTACTTTCCCGACTGGATCAAGCGTCGGAAAAGAGCCGGAAAACCACGGCAAAAATTGATTCGTATAAATGCCTGGTCGCTTCGCTGGCACAATAAAATAGGCGCATGGACCTTCGTTTTTTTGGCCTTTCTCTATTTCACCGGCATTTTTCTGAGACCCCCATTTCTCATTGCCATTGCACGCTCGGAAGTACCGCCCATTCCATTCACCCACCTCGATCAGTCCAACCCCTGGTACGATAAGCTGCGCGATTTGCTTTACGATGGTGAAAAGGACTTGATGCTGGTTTCCACATTGGATGGGATGTTTTGGCTCAATCGAAACACCTTTGAATTGCACCGTTTCGCGGTGCAACCGCCGGTGAGTGTAATGGGCATCAATGTTTTTGAGCCTTATGCGGATGGCGCATATCTTATCGGTTCCTTTAGCGGATTGTTTCTGTGGCACCCATCACATCCTGAAATTTGGAATTTTGCCCAAGGCAAAATTCATGTGGGGCAGAGTGGGGGACGACCAGTTGGGGATTTTAAGGTGACCGGAGCCTTGCGTGATGCTGACGGAAATCGATATATGGTGGACTACGATAAAGGTGTATTGCCTTTGTGGCACCAGCAACCCTTTCCTTCCATGCCGGATAATATGCTTCAGGAATCTGGCCTTTCCCTATGGAATGTTTCGTTGGAGATTCATACCGGGCGCTTTTTCTCAGGCTTTTTGGGTGATTTTTACATACTGCTGGTGCCGCTGAGCGGATTGGCTGGTGTAATGGTGGTCATCAGCGGTTACATCCTTTACAGGCGCAAGTACCAAAAAAGAAGGTAAGCGTCTTTGCTTGTTAGTTGCTGTAAACTTCGGCTCTTGTATAAACCCCGCCATCAATCAAAATCGCGTCCAGATTTTCACGCGTTACCACAATGGAGTTGATCTGAACGGTTGGCACTTGCTTGTATCCGTTGTTGGTATATACCACACCAAATTCATCCAGTTTATCCCCTTGTAATAGGGCTACTGCCACTTCCGCCGCTGTATAGGCAATTTCCTTAAAAGGGTGATACATGGTTATGTGTTGTTTACCGGCCACTAGGTCGCGCACAGATTCCAGTTGGGCATCCTGACCCGTTATTACCACTTTTCCGTCAAGATCCCATTCGGATAACACATCAATCATGCCATGGGCCATGCCATCAAAGCAGGCAATAATAGCATCCGGATGCGTCTGCGAATTATTAAGAAATTGCTTCAATTCAAAGGCCGCGTTATTGGCGTCCCAATTTTCGGTGAAGGTTCTGTAAAGAATCCTAATTTGACCATTTTCAACAGAAGGCGCTAACATGGAATCAATGGATGCCTGGAGTTCCACCGCATTTCGGTCAAACTTGTCACCCCCAAATAGCATGTAATTACCACGGGGTACTTGACTTAAGGCATAACCAGCCATGCCTTCGCCCAGACTTTGGTTATTGCCGGCAATGTACATATCTAAATCACTATTAGGAATAAGACGGTTATAGGCCATGACCGGAATGCCATCCGCTTTAAAATCGCGCACTATGGCGTTGGCCGTTATTTCATTAATGTAAATAAGGACCAACATGTTTATGCCCTGGGCTTTCATTTCCATGGCCTTTTGGTATTGCAAAGCAGCATTGTTATCGGCATGGTCAACAATGACCTCAGCTCCCAGTTCCCTGGCTCTTTCGGCGAAATAATTCGTCTCAACCACAAAGCGATGAGTAACGTCAGATGAATATAAAAAGCCAATTTTCATATCCTCCTTTGATGAGCAGGAAGAAAATAGACCAAGTATGGTGATAACTAAAATAAACATCAAGTTGAATGATTTTTTTCTCAGTCTAGAAGAGGAAAAAGATAAAAAGTGGTGTGTTGTCATAATATATGATAATGGATTTAATTAGTGTTTTTTGTTTGTTTTGGTTTCCTCTCAAAAAAACAGAATCGTCCTATCCCTTATAATTAGCTTAAAGGCGCAAAAAGAAGTTTCTTCTGCTAATTATTTTTTTAATGGATAAAACTACTACTTTTATGCTCAAAAGAGCATAGGATTTAACAGAAATTTTAAAATCGCTTTTGCAATAAACCTGAAATTCTTTTATATAATGAAGTGGAGAGATCTAAATATCAATAAGAAAATAAGAAGTACCCTGGGATTTGTGTTGTTGTTGGCTTTTATGATGGGTGGTTATACACTTATTAATTTGATGCGAGTGAATAAGGGGATTGGTACCTTATCCAATCAATACATACCCTATGTTAATGAGGCGATTCTGGTCTCTCAAGCCTGGTGGAGAATGTCTGAATTTGCACGTTCCTACGATTTTACGGCTGATGAGTATTACTCTTTCCGCAGCAATGTAGAATACAACCAATTTGTTGAGGCACTGGAAACTTTAATCGAGATGGATGCGGAATTGGAAAACAATTCAAACGAAGGGGTTTTATTACCCTTAAAGGGTCTGGTGGACGAGTACCGAGTGCATATGGAAAGCTATTTTCCTCTGCAACAAAGCATGCACCTTCAACAAAAGGCCTTGGCTGAGAATGCCTCTGAGCTGTTTTCAGAAGTGAAGAACTACCGGTCAAATGCTGCTACGCAATTGGCGGGGACTATGGCACTTGGCTTATGGGGGGAAATTCAGTCGCACGTTGCTGAGCGTTCATCGGTGCGTATGCTTGAAAAAATGGCTGATTTGAATCAACTCAATGCTCAAATTTCCAGAAATTATTATCCAGGAGATGTGAAAGACTTGCTGGAGACTTTTGTGATGGTGGCCGAGTCTTTTATCAAAGCTTATAGTGCCGCACGTCAGGCCGAAATCAGAGGGTTTGAGCTGGCTAAGGATATTATGTGGGAAATACGTACGGTATCTGATATGGGACAGGATCAGATGAAGGTCATGGGTGATGATGCCATTCGCATTGTTGGAATGGTTCGTTCCCTGATTATTATGGCCGTACTTGTTTTGCTGGTTGTGGGATTACTTATTTTCTGGTACCTGCCACCTTCTATCACCAAACCGATATTGGAAGGCGTTAACAACGCAGAGAAAATCGCCAATGGCGATTTAACAGTGACCTTTGATACCACCCGTAAGGATGAAGTGGGGCGCTTGTCCCTGGCTCTTAACAATATGGTGTCTAACTTGAAAGAAATACTTAACGACATTGCCGCAAGTGCCCGAGAGATTGGAGAGTCTGGCGAAAAATTAGTAGCCGAATCAGAGGAAATGGCTGATGGTGCCAACCAGCAGGCTGCTGCTGCTGAAGAGGTTTCTTCATCAATGGAAGAGATGTATGCCAATATTCAACAGAATACAGAGAATGCCAAGATGACTGAAGGCATTGCGCTGAAGGCTACTGTGAATATGATGGCCAGCAATAAAACCTCCAAGGTGGCGGCTGATAACATGCAGGAGATCACTCAAAAGGTTTCCATTATTGGGGATATCGCCTTTCAGACCAATATATTAGCGCTGAATGCCGCTGTAGAAGCGGCACGTGCAGGGGTTGAGGGACGCGGTTTTGCCGTGGTGGCAGCAGAGGTGCGCAAACTGGCCGAACGCAGTCAGCTGGCAGCAGCTGAAATCAATCAAGTGTCACGCGCCACCTTCGAGTCTTCGCAGGAAGCCCGTCTTCAACTAGAACATTTAGCCCCTGAAATAGAAAAGACAGCCAATTTGGTGCAGGAAATTGCCATGGCTTCTTTAGAGCAGGTGGCAGGTGTGGAGCAGATTAACAACGCCTTACAGCAGTTGAATACAGTCACCCAGCGCAACGCAGCCAATTCTGAACAAATCAACACCGCCGCTCATAGATTGGAGACTCTGGCTGAGCGTCTTAACCAAACACTGGTGAAATTTAAACTGGATAATAATTGATTGATTCGATAATATTTGGGGCTTATTTCCGCCTCAGGGAAAAGGCGTAAAGAAAAATTAATGTTTTTTCGTTTTAAAACCGTGCTGTTTGAGCAAAGCGAGTTCACGGTTTTTAGAAAAATCAGTGATTTTTTAGTCTTTTTCATGCAGCGGCGGCATTTTTTGTATGCTTTTTTTTGCTGTTGCAAAAAAGTATAAGCCCGTGCGGCTTGAGCACAAAAAAATAAAAAATATTCCTAAATTTAAAAGAGATATTGTGGTAAAATTACAGGGTAAAGGTATTTGATCTAAAATCAATACCTTTACCTTGAATTTTTACCACACTGCCATGAGTTACTATAATCCTGATACTACCGCCGGGCGTCGCGGACTGATTATTAAAATGCTGGACGAGCAGGGACAGATCAATGTCAAGGAGCTCAGCCTCCATTTTCATGTCAGTGAGGTCACCATTCGCAATGATCTGGCGCACCTTGAACAGAAAAACCTCCTGATTCGGGCACGGGGAGGAGCCATAAAGACCGATAAGGCCTCACTGGATCTTCGCTTTCTGGAAAAGAAAAGCAAGAACGTACGCGAAAAGGAAGCCATTGGTCGCAAAGCAGCCCGCTTTATCAGTGACGGGGATACCATTGTGGTGGATAGCGGAACAACCACGCGTGAGATAGTGAACCATTTGGCGCGCTTTGGCCGACTGACCGTTATCACCAATGCCCTGAACATAGCCAGTACCTTGGCCGATATGGACAATATCACGGTCAACATGCCCGGAGGCATTATGCGCCACAATATTCTTTCGCTGGTGGGCGCCATCGCCATTGATAACTTCAAGAAATTCTTTGGCGACAAGCTCTTTTTGGCAGCCGATGGCATTGATGTGAATCTGGGCTTATCGTCTCCCGACCTGGAAGAGGCTGCCCTAAAGCGCACCATGATTAAGATGGCACGTAAAGTGATTGTGGTAGCCGATTCCTCCAAGTTCGGCCGGCGCAACCTGGCAGTCATCTGCAGCGTTAGTCAGATAGATGTGCTTATTACCGACAAGGGCATTTCCGCGACCGACAAGGAGGCGCTCGAAAAGATGGGGGTAGAAGTGGTGATAGTGGATTAATAAATAAGAAAGCAATGATACAAGCACAAAACGACGTAATTGGCCAGGCCGGCCTGGACTATTTTCTTAACGGACAAAGGAATATCGACATCAAAGTCTGGAGCGACATTGCCGAGACTGATACCTTGCCGGTTCATTACCTCTTTCGTACCTACCATGAAATGCCTTCATTGGAGCAAAAAGCGCTGGCACTTTGCAAAGGCCGTATTCTGGATGCAGGGGCGGGCATGGGTAGCCATTCTCTCTACCTGCAAGAGCAGGGACATGCGGTCACTGCTTTGGAAATTTCCCCCTTGGCTTGTGAAGTCATGTCGCGCCGAGGCGTGTCCCAAGTCGTCAATGCCGATTTATTTAAGCACACCACCGACCAGAAATACGACACCATCTTGTTGCTGATGAATGGGATCGGACTGGTGGGTACCGTCAATGGATTCCCCGCCTTCTTCAAAAAAATCAAAGACCTGTTGAATCCAGGCGGACAATTGCTGCTCGACAGCTCAGACTTGCGTTACCTGTACATCGATGAAGACGGAAGCATGCTCGTCAACCTCAATGGCAGATACTACGGCGAGGTAGAATACCGAATGAGCTATGGTGAGTTCAAAGGAGCGCGCTTCAAGTGGCTTTTTATCGACGACCAGCTAATGGCCCAGTATGCTGAAAAACACGGCTTTAAGTTTGAGAAAATCGCCGACGGCACACACTATGATTATTTGGCGCGCATCACCTATCAACCCTGATTTCCATCTGAGAAAGCATCCTATATACACAGGTTCTAAATAGAACATTCATTCGTCAATGGAAACCTCGTTTTCGTCAATATGAGCTTTGCTTTCAGCAACAATTGCGCCCAAAATGCCGTATAAATTGTTAATATTACGTTAATTTTGTAGGATTTTTATTCTGAGGACTTTAACCCCCCTCAGTATGTGCTTGGAGCGACATCCTATCAAGTGGATGGTGAGTGTGAAATAAAATCTTTGTGGAATTATAATATCATAAATATGAAGAAACATATACTTAAAGTGTGGATGATTTTAGCCATCAGTTTTTTGGCTATGGATGTGGCGGGGCAGGTTTATACTCCTTCGTTTGGAGCAACTGGTGTTTCACCTTCTCCTGTTTTAGAAATTAGTTTCAATGAATTGGATGTGCTTAGTTTTGGTGTAGATAAAAGCTTTTCTTTATTGAAGTCCGAAGGTGGTTCTTATACCTCCGTTATTTCACTTACCACAGGAAAACCAGCAGCATTTCCATGGGAGAGCCCTATTCCTACTGATCCTCGGTTGTCTATTGTTGGTGAAAATTTAATTATTAATTTTTCAGGAGAAGTTTTAGAGGCTGGAACAACATACGTTCTTTTTGGAGAATCTGGGGCTTTATTAGTTAATGGAAATCCATTTGTTGACCTGGCAGTATGGCCTCCAGTTTGGTCTTTTACCACCGAACTTGCCGTAATTGAGCCCAATCCGACAGTTTTTACTCCTTCGCAGGGTGCTAATTCAGCACCTATTGATCAGGCCATATCCTTACAATTTGATATAGATATTCAAGCAGGTACAGGAAGTCTTGAAATTTGGGAAGTTGGTGGTGTTGCACCTTGGCATGCTTATGATCAATCAGATTTTGGAACTGAATTATCTATTGTCGGCAATAATACTCTTAGTATTTCGCTTCCTCAGAACTTGGAGGAAGGAACCTCCTACTATGTTTTAATTGATCAAGGATTTGTTGAATCAACAGAAAGTGTTGCTTTTGATGGTTTTAATACTAGCTCTGATTGGAGCTTTACCACAGAATATTTGCCCTTTGGTAGCCCAACGCTGAGTCCAATTAACGGAGCGACTGGTGTGCTTCGCAACTCAATTCTAGATGTGACTTTTGATAAGGATATTGAGTTGAGTGGCGCTGGTAGTATTGGTATTTGGGCAAATGGATCAAGGGAAAAGTTGTTGGACGCTATTTCGTCTGAGGTTAGTATTGTCACTAACAATACCCTACGTATTGATTTATCTGGTAGCCCATTGAGTGGATATGCGGCTTTGTATGATGTGCGGATATCCTCTGGTTTTGTCAAACGTGCCGGTATTAATATTGATTTTGCGGGCTTTGCTGCCGGCGAATGGTCGTTTACCACCGAAGCCGAGCCATTTGAACTTATAACAAAGTCACCGGTTGACGGTGCCCTTGATGTGCCATTGACCCAGTCATTGGTCGCTACCTTCAATCAAAATATTCAGTTGGCAGCAGAGGCTTCAATTTCTGTGTATGCCTACGACGGGGATGTCCTGTTTGAAACACTGACAGCAGGTGCTGGACTTTCTGTCAGCGGAATGGAATTAACCATTGATCCTACCGCTTATTTTGCTGAAGGAACACGTTATTACGTTATAATTCCATCTGGTGCCATTGAAACAACCACCGGAACTCCATTTTCCGGAGTAACACTGAAAGATGATTGGGATTTTACAACTGTAACCTTGCCGCCCTCAGTTATTGCTTATGATCCCGATGGCCTAACGGCGGTGGCTGTTGATAAGGTGCTTAACCTGACTTTTGACAGACCCGTAAAGTTGAGTGAGAATACTCTTCAGACCATTCGAATCGCGAGAAATTCAGATGCCTCAACCTTTTATACTTACTATATCAATGGGGTTGATACCGATGTGTTACTATCAGTATCTGGTAACGTTTTAACGATTATCCCTCCTGTAAATTATGAATCGAATACTGATTATTACGTAGAGATTTCCGATGGTGCCATTTTGTCTTTAGATGACAAGTCTTTTCCGGGAATATCTGGTTCAGCAACTTGGACTTTTACCACTGTTGTAGCAGCCGCTCCCCCGGTAGTAGATACTGGAGGTTACTCTCCTGTAACTGGCTCAATTGAAATCAGTCGCAATCCTGTTTTAGAACTCACCTTTAATGAGAATATTGTTAAAGGCAGTTTTGGATATTTACGGATTTTCACAAGTGAAGATGACGAGGAAATATTTCTTATTCCTAGGAGTCAGGCTATAGTGGCGGACAATAAGCTTTCCGTACCACTTACCAATATTACTCTTCAATACGGAAAACAGTATTATATTGGTATTGATGCCGGCTATGTGAAATCATCCACTTCAGGGGTTTACTATGGAGGGATATCTGGTTCAACCGAATGGTATTTCACGACCGAGACTGCTCCACCCTTCTGGGCTGATACCTATCCCTCAGT
>DHVH01000119.1 GCA_002412555.1 Marinilabiliaceae bacterium UBA5213
TCAATCAAAGTCACCATGGGGCCAGCCAATGCTTGCGCAGGAATGGTGGAAACGGCCGGTGAGTTGCGTCGCATGTTCACCCTGTATGGCTGACGGGCTAAACGCTCCAGAATCATAGGAGATACGTTGCCACCGCCATTACCACGATCATCAATGATGAGCGCTTTTTTATGCAGCTGCGGATAAAAATATTTGACAAACTCATTGAGTCCATTGGGTCCCATATCCGGAATATGAAGATAACCTACTTGACACATTGTAGCTTCATCCACCTTACGAATATTCTCAGATACCCATTCGAAATAATACAAGCTACTTTCATCGGCAATTGGTGTCACCAAAACATTTCTGGCGCCATTTAAATCGGGTGTGCTATTCACTGAGAGCTCAACGGTTTTACCCGTTGTGTTCAGCAACAATTGGTAGAGGTCGGTTACGCTATTGGCAGCCACCCGGTTAACAGCTACAATGAAGTCGCCCTCCTTTACATTTACACCCGGTGTGTTGAGGGGAGATTGCAAAGATGGGCTCCAGGGAGCACCTTTCAGAATTTTGTTGATTTCAAAAAATCCGGTGGAGTGTGCGCTTAATTGCGCACCTAACAAACCGGTGGTAATGCGCTTGGCCGATGGCTGATCACCAGGATTAACATAGGCGTGTCCCACATTTAATTCACCAATCATTTCACCAATGATGTAGTTCAAGTCGGTTCGATGGGCGACATGAGCCACTAATGGTTGGTATTTCTGATAAATGGCATTCCAATCCACTCCATGCATGTTGTCCACATAAAAGAAATCACGCATTTGACGCCAAGCTTCGTCAAAGATTTGCTGCCACTCCTGTGCATAATTGACCATAACCATCATTGAACTCAAATCAATGGTTTGCTCCAACTTAATAGCGGTAGTAGGCAAATCCACAATACCCCATGCTTTATCCTTACCTACCAGCATTTTTTTGTTGTTGGCCGATAAGGTATATACAAAATCACCCAAAAAGGTTTCTTTCTTTTCCTTTAAATCATACACCAGCAATCCGTTGTTACCATCTTTCTCCTGTGCATAGCGGTTATAATAGACTTTGTTGTCCACGCAACTAATATTGTAATAATTGGCCGGATCAATGGGCAACTCAATAATCCTGTTGGCAATACCCATATAATCAATTTTTACATTCGGGACTAGCAGCGCAGCTTCTGAACCATTTTTCTTTTTTTCGTCGGGCGTCGGCTTATCGGGCTTAGGGTCCTTTATGACAGGATTTTCAAGTGCAAAAGGGGAAGGTGTATCTTCCGCCAGAAGAACCATATAAACCTTAGCCATATTGATATAGGAATGGTTCCATTCGGTGCTGCTGTACACCGGATTAAAACTCCTCTCTGAAGCAAACAGCAGATATAGTCCATCAGCCGAGAAGACAGGGCTGTCGGAGTGGTGCCACTTTTCGGTTACAGGAAGCGTCTCACCGCTTTCAACATTGAGCAGGTGGATAATCCCCATTCTGTTTTCTCCGGCATCGGTATAGGTCAGCCATTTACTGTCGGGACTCCACGCAAAATCATTCAGGCGACTGTAATGGCTGGTCACCATCTTTTTGGTGCGTCCGGTTTCAACTTCAGTAAGGTAAAGGGAATAATGCTGATCGTTCCAGGCGATCATGGTGCCATCCGGGCTCCACGATAAGTTAAATTTATAGGTGTCCCCACCTGAGGTCAGTTGTCTGGGCAAATTTTCACCATAAACATCACTGATCCAAATTTCATATTCACCGCTCTTGTCTGATAACCAGGCTACCTGTGTTCCGTTGGGCGACCACTCGGCATTGCGCTCATGTACATCTGGTGTGCGGGAAAGGTTATAAGTAATACCCTTTTCGGCCGGCAATGAAAACACTTCTCCGCGGGCAGAGAACAAGACCCTTTCACCATTGAGTGATAAGTCGAAGGAGGTAATCCTTTTCGAGGCATCCACGAGTTCCGTGCGCGCAAAGTTTTGATCGTTATGGATTTCAATGCTGATCTTTTCCACCTGTCTGGTAGTGGCATCCATTTTATACAGGTAACCGCCCTTTTCGAAGACCATCTGCTGACCGTGGTGCGAGGGGAACTTGATGTCGTAATCGCTATAATCAGTAACCTTTTCAGTTGCTTTGGTCTGCGTATTATAGACAAAAAGGTTCATCGTGCGGTCGCGGTCGGAAAGAAAGAAAATTTCATCACCAATCCACATCGGAATGATGTCTTGTGCCGGATGGTCCGTAATTTTATAGGTCTCTTTGGTTGAGAAATCATGGATCCATATTTCATCGGCCATACCTCCCCGGTAATATTTCCAGGTTCTGAACTCCCTAAAAACCCTGTTGTATGCCATTTTTTGCCCATCGGGAGAGAAGGAGAGAAATCCTCCTTCTGGCAATTCCATTTGAGTAGATAATCCACCCTCAGCAGACACCTCAAACAACTGACCTTTGAAGGAATTAAAAGTTTGTTTTCTTGAGCGGTAAATGATTTTATTATCGGGTGACCAGCCCAACACGATGTTATTGGGTCCCATCCTGTCGCCCAAATCATCGCGTCCCAGATTGGCCGTGTGGGTTAAGCGCTGTGGGATGCCTCCGCTGGCAGGCATACGAAAAACTTCCGTATTGCCGTCGTATTGCCCAGTAAAGGCAATTTGCTTACCATCCGGTGAAAAGCGGGGGAACATTTCCAGGCCTTCATGCGAGGTCAATTTGCGCGCGATACCGCCATGCGCAGCTACCGTATATAGATTGCCCGCATAAGTAAATACTACCTGATGGCCATTAATAGCCGGAAAACGCATTAAGCGGGCTTCTTCAGCACTTAATCCCTTAAAGCTTATAAGCAAGAACGATAAAAATAATAATTTGTACATCTGTTGAAATTTTTGTTTTTGTCATATTGAATCATGCTTCCTGAATATGAAAGGCTTTGAGCGTTTGGTCCAGTTCCAATGGTTTTCGAGTGCCCAAAAGCAGCTGTCGGCCATTGACAAATTCTAGTTGTACCCCCCAGTGTCCCCTGATGTGGTAGGACTTGGAACCTGCTGAAACATATAAGCCCCAAAGCGTCATCTCTTTAATTGGATGAAATTTTCTTATTGTAGCGGATTGCAATTGGTTGAGGGCATATTTTTTTTTCTTTAGGTGAAAGGGGAAAAATTGGTAGGATATGTAACGCTCATTGATCTCAACTTCCAGGCGGGTAATGAGCAGAAGAACAGTAGTTACCAAATGAAAAACAAAGAGGGTGAAGTTAAGACTTTCAGACACGGAATAGACCGCAAAGACATCCTTGAAAAACAACTGTCGGATGGCCTGATAATATACAGGCAGCGCTGTTATCCCCATAATGATCCATAACCATGGTTGCCTGAATTTTTGAACTTCTTTAAACCTCATAACGGATTATTTAATATAAGTAACAACTAAAAGACCAATCGGTTGGGTGTAAATTCAACTTAAGGTATAAGACCTTGAGTTGAATTACTTGATTTCCTTTGATTTGGAGGCATTGACGAAGAGAATATCTCCCATATCCTCAAAACTGGTGAAAAAGGCCCCGCCTTTTTCCTTTATTTTTTCATCCCGAAAGCCCATAATGGTCAATGCGGCATTTTTGGAACGCTCAGTGATGATGTCACTGATGGTTTGGTTGCCGGATGAGGAAATGATTTCAATGTTGGTCAATGTAATGGGCAACCTGCCAGAAGCAATCAGTTCCTGAAGATCCTCCAAGGTTTTTTCGGTATATCCAGGAGAGCAAATACTGAATATTTTTATGTGACTCTTATTCCAGTCGGGGTGGGCCATGATAATATAACCTAACAGTATCATCAAATTGGTGTTGATGAGATCGGTTGGTCTGATCCAAACATGAATGCCGTTGTGGAACCGGACGGTGGTGTGGGCGCCTGCAAAAATGCAGACGTCGAAATCCCCAGCTTTAGTAAGTTTAATATTGTCGAGAATCCGGTTGATTTCCTCAGGGGTACTCTTGTCATATTCGAATAG
Organism: Marinilabiliaceae bacterium UBA5213; assembly: GCA_002412555.1. GTDB lineage: Bacteria > Bacteroidota > Bacteroidia > Bacteroidales > Marinilabiliaceae > Geofilum. The sequence continues at coordinate 4,036 of DHVH01000119.1, forward strand.
TACCATGTTGTTTTCCATTCCAGAAATGGAAGGAGCCTGTATCACCTGAGCAATGGCAGAGGTGTAGGAGGGAGATATCATAGTGTCTATATATAAGGAATTGCCCTCCTCTTTTTGTAAATCAATGAGGTCCTGCAAAATAATTCGGGAATTGGAATAAGTTTGCTTACTGTAATAACCTTCTATAAAATGGAAGTAGGTACCAAAACCATGCTGGTAACTAATCCATTTCATTAAATCCAAAACTTTATCTCTATCAAAAGAATGTGGTGAAATACATACCACTGCCGGTCGCCACTCGTCGCCGTCCACATCACTTTGATTTTTTTGCATATATACCTGAATGGTTCTGTTGAGTTGAAAAAGGGCACCTTTGAAAATATTGACCAATCCTTTTTGATTCTTGTTGTAATGCTCAACTACAAGGTAAAGCATGACGATTATTACATAGGAAAGAATGGTGTAGAGCGGATTGATCATAAACATGACCCATACCGATAGTAGAAAACCGGCCAGCGAGAAATACCAACGTGATTTAAACTTTGGCCGATAGGATGGTGGTGAACCAAAATGATTCAGAAAAGAGATGAGACAGAGCGAGCCATAGGTTATAAGGAAGAACATAGAAATGACTTCTGCCACCATGTCAACATTGCCAATGGCTACAAACAAAAGGGCAATACCAAAAGTCACCAATGAAGCGTTAAATGGTTCACGGGTCTTTCCCTTTCCTTTGGCCATCAGCAGGTTAAATTTGCGAAAGGGAAAACTTTTATCAGCGGCAAGCGCCTGAAGGGTTCTTGGTGCCACCATAACACTACCGAGTGCCGATGAAATGGTAGAAGCTGCAAGGCCCAAAGGGATAATTAAAATACCCCCAATGGCTATTTGTGACATAACAAGCTGGTGATCAATCAAATCAGCTTGTGACGCAGAGACCGAAAATTTCCAGATAACGGCAAAATAAACCAGCATACCCACGGCTGTAGCCCCCATTGTTCCAATGGGAATGGACTTGCTCGGATTTTTAAGGTCGCCGCTCAAGCCGACACCAGCGGTCATACCTGTGAAAGCCGGGAAACAGATGGCAAAGACCAGGAAAAAATTATCACGGTTAAAAAAGCCAAAATTATTGCCCGGTTGGCGCAGTGCTTCCTCCGATACTATGGGACTTCCCATGAAAAATAGGACGAGCGCTATAAATAGAATACCTGCCACAAAATAGAGCGCCTTAACGCCCATTCCGGCACCATTTCGAAGTATGATAAAGGCCAGAATTCCAAGGGCAGGAATGCTAACCACTTGTCGTGGCAACTCAAATCCAAAATGCACGTGCCACCAGTAAAATCCTGCTTCGAAGGCTTCGGTGAAGGCTATCACATAAAAAGCCACACTAATGGCTTGAGATAAAAAAAGAGCAATCCCAATAGTGGATCCAATCTTTAGTCCGAAAGACCTACTAATAATAAAGTATTCACCACCACCTTCTACTCTGGTATTGGTGGCCAGTTCAGAAATGGCCAGAGCAGTGGGAATGGTGATCAAGTGCCCCAAAATCACGATAATAATGGCTCCCCAAAAGCCAAGGGTTCCAACGGCAAACCCAAATCTTAGAAAAAGAATGGCACCTAAAATGGTTGATATGGCTGTGAAAAATACAGGTGCAGTGCCAAAACCACTGTTTCTTATTGTTGATTGTTTACCATTTGCCATAAAAGTCGTTATTCTGAGTAATGCTAAAAATAGAATATTTAGTACAAATTAAAAAACTGTTGAGTAGCAAATCGCCAGTAAGTTTTTTCGCTGTTCTTATAAATCCAAAGATATTGAGAGATGGTTTAACCCCAGTATTGATAATACAGGAGGGTAACACTTTAAAATTTATCAGGTACACCAAAATGCGAAATTGTTGTTTATGGCTCAAATACTGGGGTTTGCCAGCCTCTTAACATTGGCTTAACAATGGCTTAATGCTGTGATAATTATTTGTTAAAATTGGCATAACGGACCACCATATTCCTAAATGTAAATTTGCAGCGTAAAGAATAACTTAAGATGTTAACTTTTACACGAAACAAATTAAACACAGGAATTATGAATTTCGGAAAAATCAAAATCATTGGCGCAATTGCTATTAGCGCTTTATTGGTAACTGCTTGTGGCGGAAGCCAAAAGCGTCAGAACGCTATCCAAATAAGCGGCTCCGATAGTGAAGTAAACATGGTGCAGAATTTGGCAGAAGCCTACATGAAAAAATTCCCAGAGCAATCTATTGCTGTAACCGGAGGTGGTTCAGGAACGGGAATCGCTGCAATGATTAACCAGCAAACCGACATTGCCAACTCTTCTCGTGAGATGAATGATACAGAGTATCAACAAGCACACGGCCAAGGCGTTGATCCAATTGCCATACCTTTTGCCATTGACGGACTAGCGGTTATTATCAACCATGAGTTGCCTGTCACCGAATTAACAATAGACCAAATAAGTAAAATTTACAAAGGTCTTATTGCCAATTGGAGTGAATTGGGTGGTCCCGATTTGCCCATTACTGTTTATGGACGCCAGAGCAATTCGGGCACTTATGTGTATTTCCGCGACCATGTGGTTAAAGCCGATTATACCAATAATATGCGTAACATGAACGGAACCGCTCAAATTGTTGAGGCTGTGAGAAGCGACCGTTCTGCCATTGGCTACGTGGGCATTGGTTACATCGTAGATAAAGACGGCAAAGTTGCCGATCGTCTTTCAGTAATTAATGTGGCCATTGATGCCGAATCGCCCGCCTACTCTCCACTTGTTAAAGAAAATGTAGAAGGCGGATTATATCCCATCTCACGCGCACTCTATCAGTTTACAAATGGTATGCCCGAAGGCCGTATACTAGATTTCATCAGATATGAGTTGAGTCCCGAAGGTCAGCAAGTTGTTGCCAACGCCGGATATTATCCATTGGGACAGACGCATTTAGATAAGCTTAAAGAAATGGGCATTATTGAATAAGGTTGCCAACTGTAATCGCATCATTTAAAGTAATATAAATCTAAAGATTTAAGCTTTGCAAGATTATAGAAGAATAAAGGACAAGATGGTTCGCGGACTATTGTTTCTTGCAGGAATGTCTGTGATAGTGGTGCTGGGCGGCATATTTGCCATGCTTTTCTACTACGGGATGCATGCGTTTAGTGATATTTCCCTGAGCGAATTTTTCCTTAGCACTAGTTGGAATCCATCGGCCTACGGTGAACCTTCCTACGGTATTCTCTCAATGGTGGTCAGCACGCTATTTGTTTCAGTTGGGGCAATGATAATTGCCATCCCGATAGGGGTTGGTGCTGCAGCCTACATTTCGGAGATTGCAAAACCAGCCGTTCGAGAAACCTTAAAACCGGTTATTGAGATATTGGCCAGTATTCCTTCCGTCGTTGTGGGTTTTTTCGGTATTGTTTTTCTGGGGCCTTTAATAGCCGACGTTTTCGGACTATCCTCAGGGTTGAATGCCATTAACGGCTCGTTTTTATTGGCTGTTATGTCGCTACCCACCATCATAAGTGTTTCAGAAGATGCTATACATTCGGTGCCTGAAGAATATAAAGCGGCATCAATGGCACTTGGGGCAACCAGATGGTATACCTTGGTTAAAGTGATATTGCCTGGAGCAAGTTCTGGTATAATTGCCTCAATAATGCTCGGCTTTGGACGGGCCATAGGTGAAACAATGACCGTGCTAATGGCTACTGGCAACGCACTTAGAATGCCGGGCAACTTTTTTGATTCGGT
>DHVH01000351.1 GCA_002412555.1 Marinilabiliaceae bacterium UBA5213
CATTATGGATGATTTGAAGTACCATTTCAATTGCCAGTACGATGAGAAGGACTCCATTGGTAAGCGCTACCGTCGACATGATGCCATTGGTACACCGTTCTGCATCACCATTGACCATGATTCGGCCGCAGACCAGACGGTAACCATTCGTTACCGCGATACCATGAAACAGGAGCGCGTAAAGATTGCGGACCTTAAAGCCCTCATTGCTGATCAGGTGAGCATGACAGAGTTGTTCAAAAGTTTGAGATAATTTGAAATCGGGATAGACAGGGTCAATCCGTGGTTCCCTTGTGTAGTCCCCAAAAATTTTTATTCAATGTTAGTTATTAAAAGCCGTCCCGCTTGGGACGGCTTTTCTATAGCCTGAATATTGGCTTTTTGGATTGACCAATTAGGCCATCAAAAAGTGGCCACTTAAACCTAAAAAACTGTTATTTTTGTAGTGTCAGGTGATAAACTGCATATCACTTAGTTTATGGCGTTTCTCTTTTAAATTGAAATATATGGATATATCCCTTGAAAATGGCATGCTTCTGGTGGCTTTGCTGCTGTTTGTGAGTATATTAGCCGGTAAAACATCCTACAGACTGGGGATCCCAACGCTCTTGCTTTTTTTGTTAATAGGGGTTTTGGCCGGTACCGAAGGGATTGGACAAATTGAGTTTGATGACCCTGGTTTGGCTCAGGTCATAGGCATTATTTCGCTTAACTATATCTTGTTTTCAGGAGGCTTTGACACCCGATGGAATAGCATTAAGCCGGTGATTGGTAAAGGCATTATGCTTTCCACCGTAGGGGTGGTGGTGACTGCGGGATTGGTCGCGGTGGCTGTCTGGCATTTTACCAATTTTACCTTTCTTGAAGCGATGCTTTTAGGTGCCATTGTATCCTCTACGGATGCCGCTGCGGTGTTTTCTATTCTGCGGTCAAAAAGTGTCAACCTTAAAGGTCAAATTCGGCCTACTCTGGAGTTGGAAAGTGGTAGTAACGATCCCATGGCTTATTTCCTTACTGTTTCTTTGATTTCCCTGACCCAGGCGCCCGACAAGACCTTGTGGTCCATCATCCCACTTTTCTTTCTACAATTTTCTGTAGGCGCCATCATGGGATTTGGAATGGGAAAGCTGGGACAGATGGTGATCAACCGCATTAAGCTGGATTATGACGGACTCTACCCGGTACTGGTCCTATCGCTGGTGATCCTTACCTTTTCGGCCACCCAGTTGCTGTCGGGCAATGGCTTTTTGGCGGTATACATTTGCGGCGTATTTTTGGGTAACCAGGAATTGATTCATAAAAAATCCCTGATCAAATTCTTCGATGGTATAGCCTGGCTCATGCAAATCATCCTATTTCTTACCTTGGGGTTATTGGTGTACCCTTCTGAAATGCTACCGCTGATAGTGCCGGGGATACTCATCTCCATGTTTCTGATTTTTGTGGCACGCCCGCTTGCTGTGGTGCTGTCGCTCCTGCCTTTTAAAATGCGCCAACGCCACCGGCTGTTCATTTCCTGGGTGGGATTAAGAGGTGCTGTGCCCATTGTTTTCGCTACCTATCCGATGCTAATTGGCCTCGATAAGGCCCCCATTATTTTCAATCTGGTGTTTTTTATTACCGTTTTCTCGGTGCTGATTCAAGGCACTACTTTGCCTTTGATGTCTAAATGGCTGCACGTTGCCTTACCGCACAGGCTACGCCGACGAACACCGATTGACATTGAGCTTTCAGACAGTGTTAAATCTGAGCTTACAGAAGTGGATGTAGCCGAGGATAGTCCCGCCGTTAACAAGAAAATTCTGGAATTGAATTTTCCCAAAACAGCTTTGATTGTAATGATTAAGCGAGAGGGAAAATTTATCACGCCCAATGGTCATACAGTGATTGAACCACATGATACCTTAATGATGTTGGCTGAAACGCGTGAAAGTCTTTCTAAGGCCCTGTCTCAGGTCTGCTTGTTGCCTTTTCACGATGAGGATTAATCGGGGATTAAATGAGCCATTGGCGGCCTTCCGGACAGTTTTTGCACATTTCCAGAGCAGCTTTGTCCTTCAGTATTTGTTTTCTGAACTGATGTAAGGATTCATTTTTCCAGATGGTCTTTAAGGGCATGTTTCGGATATTACCCGGCGAAAAATCCAAATCTTTATCGTAGCAGCACGGAGCTACTTGTCCGTCCCATGAGACAACCGCTGATCCCCATTGCTTATAGCAATGGTTGTGCGATTTTCCTTTAAGAATCAACTGGTTATCCCGAACTGGAAGGTATCGCGAATACCTCTTGTTTAAAGGAGGGCTAACCTCTTCGTTGCCAAAGTCATAAAACTGGGCCGTCTTTAGCTCCAATTTATCCACCCCGATGTCCCTACACCATTTTCTCAATTCAGGAATTTCATGTTCATTGTGTTTAAATACCAGAAATTGGACAATTAAAAAGGGGGTTCGGCTGTTTAATGCCCGCCTTTGTTGTACAACGGTTCGAATACCCTGCTTTACTTTCTCTAAATCACCGCCTTTGCGGTAGCGCGAATAACTCTCGCGGGTCAGCCCGTCAACGGAAACAATGAGTTTCGTGAGACCGCTATTTATAAGCCCTTCGCACTTTTGTGGAGTCAAATGATGCCCATTGGTGCTCATGGATGTAAAGATGCGGTGTTGACTGGCTATTTGAATAATATCTTCTATTTGACGGTTCAATAGTGGTTCACCTTGAAAATAGAGGTTGAGGTAGGTCAATTGGGGGCTGCTGTCACCAACTATTTTTTGGAACAAGGCGGGGGTCAGCATGCCCGCCTTTCGCGTGAGAACACCGGCACCAACCGGACATTCCGGGCATTGCAAGTTGCATTGCCCGGATGGCTCCACTGAAAGCGACCAGGGCGTGCCGCTGATAAGCGGCCGACCAAGCATTCGGGAACGGAAAAAACTGCTGAGCAGCAGCAGCACGTTCCATACCCGCTGCCAACTAAGGTGTTGAAACGTTGTCCATGCATACGCTACCATTTGACTTTTCGAAATCCACATACAAGCGATGATTTGGGATGCCCTTTGCTAATAACAATAGGTCGCTTTTGTTTTGTAAATTGCTGATCTTGAATGACCTGCACTCATTGATTTCAGGAGCGCAACTTGCTGAATATAATGTTTTTTTTGCCTATCAACCTAATGATCTATCAACCTAACGATCTATTGTAATAAGGCATTCAAGCATTATTTGTTCAGGCATAAAATAACTATTTTTTTCTTAGACCGGTTCTTAACTACAAAACAAATAATTGCCTGTTGAAACTATCTGTTAACAAAGTGTTATATTTGCAACTATTAGTCAATTGAGAATATTAACAGGAATGGAAGAGGCCGGTTACCCCCTACTGGAACACATCAATTCACCATTTGATCTGAGAAAACTCCCTGAGGAGAAATTACTTCAGGTTTGTAATGAGTTGCGCGAATTTATTATCGATGCAGTATCCTGCAATCCTGCACATTTTGGCGCAAGTCTTGGGGTGGTTGAATTAACCGTGGCGCTTCACTACGTCCTCAACACCCCTGTTGACAAGCTTATATGGGATGTAGGTCACCAGGCTTACGGCCATAAAATACTGACAGGCCGCCGCACGTTATTCCACACCAATAGAAAATACAAAGGCATCAGTGGCTTCCCCAATATCGCAGAGAGCGAATACGACGCTTTTGGGGTAGGGCATTCCTCTACTAGTATATCGGCTGCGTTAGGTATGGCGGCAGCATTTAAACGGCAGGGGATTACCAACCGTCAAGTGGTAGCGGTTATTGGTGATGGTTCCATGACTGCCGGGTTGGCCTTTGAAGGTTTAAACAATCTGGCTTCCATGCAAGCCAATGTACTGGTTATTTTGAATGACAATAAAATGGCCATAGACCCCAATGTAGGCGGGTTTAGTGAGTACTTGGTGGATATTGCCACCAGTCACACCTATAACAAAGTCCGCCGCGAAATCTTTAAAGGTCTGGGCAAATTTAAACTAGCAGGGCCCCGGTCTAAGGAGATGATTGTTAAAATCAACAACAGCATCAAAAACTTGTTAACGCGGCAGACCAATATCTTTGAGGGTTTAAATATTCGTTACTTCGGTCCGGTGGATGGGCACGATATTACCCACCTGACCAGCGTGCTGAAAGATCTGAAGGATATTCCCGGTCCAAAAGTTTTGCACGTCATTACCAAAAAGGGCAAGGGATTTAAAATGGCGGAGGAAAATCAAACTGCCTGGCATGCACCCAGTGGCAAGTTCGATAAGGTGACCGGTCAATTGGAGGAGGAGGTCAAAAGCGAAAAAATCAAACCCCCCAAATTTCAGGAGGTGTTTGGTCACACCATTGTGGAGTTGGCGCGCCAAAACGAAAAAATAGTTGGTATTACACCGGCCATGCCATCGGGTTGTAGTTTGAATATAATGATGGAGGCGATGCCCGATCGGGCTTTCGATGTGGGGATTGCTGAACAGCATGCGGTGACTTTTTCGGCAGGGTTGGCTATTTCGGGCATGCTGCCCTTTTGCAACATTTACTCCTCGTTTATGCAGCGTGCTTTTGATCAAGTTATTCATGATGTGGCCATCCAAAACCTGAACGTTGTATTTTGTCTCGACAGAGGCGGCCTGGTGGGTGCCGACGGGGCCACACACCATGGTGTGTTCGACTTGGCCTTTCTGCGCAGTGTTCCAAATCTGGTGGTGTCATCTCCCATGGACGAAATAGAATTGCGTAACCTCATGTACACGGCCCAGCTACCCAATCAGGGCCCGTTTTCGATTCGCTACCCCAGGGGTGTCGGAAGCCATGACATCTGGCAACAACCCTTTGAAAAAATCGAAATTGGTAAAGGCCGCTGCCTGCGCAAAGGCGATGCCATTGCGGTTCTCTCCATTGGTCCGATTGGCGTAAAAGTCGCCCGGGTTTGTGATGCTCTGGCCATAAATGGTTTGCAGGTAGGTCACTACGATTTGCGCTTTGTTAAACCTCTGGATGCCGATTTACTGCACGAAGTATTTGGGCATTACAAGGCCCTTGTGACCATTGAAGATGGCACCATAGTCGGCGGTATGGGATCGGCTGTCCTTGAGTTTATGAGCGACCACGGCTATCATTGTCCCGTAAAACGCTTGGGCATACCCGACCAGTTTATAGATCATGGGTCACAAATGGAATTGTTTAAAGAGGTGGGGTTGGATATGGAAAGTATGAAGCAAGCCATCCTTTATTTAGAAAGCGCTTTGCGAAGCTCAATCTGAGTCGGTTTAAACCGGCTCAAACATCGATCCAATGGCTTTATAAATATCACTTGACAATAGGGGTTCATTGACACAATCGGTGAAACCCTTTTGCCGATAATAATCCCGATTGACCGTCTTGCAATCCCCCGACTGTAGAAAAATGGGTATATTTATTTTGGCTGCCCTTAACTCATTGGCGAGGTGGGCAGGTTCTATGTCTGGTAAATAATTGTTCATAATCACAGCGTCAATGTCTTTCCTGTTCATGAGCAACTGGCGCGCTGCAGCGCCTGACCGGGCAGATAGAATGGTGATGTGTGTTTTTTCTAAAAGCTTCTTCATTTGCATATGGACAGAGCTGTTGTCATCCACCAGCAATAACAATCGGTTGTTCCAGTTGGGGACGTTAATGCCAATCGATTTTGACGAGTAGCCGTTTGTGGCTGGTTTTTGGGTAGGTGCAACTTGATTAAACGTA
>DHVH01000238.1 GCA_002412555.1 Marinilabiliaceae bacterium UBA5213
CTTTGAAAATTTCGCGACTAATGTGTTGAATTTCCTGAGAAATATTCCATTTGTTATCCTGCTCCATGCGCTCTCGCGCAAAGTCAATGAGCCAATCTTTCATGGCCTTATGCTGAGGGGCATCCATTTCCAGTATGAGCTGATCAATGGCTTGCAGCATTATGTGGTTGGTCTCTAATTCTAGTCTGAAACCAATAGGAAGACCCATTTCCCGTGCAAACGAGCGGGTTACTTTTTGAAAGAAGCTGTCGATGGTGCTGATTGAAAAGCGCGAGAAGTCGTGCAGTAGCAATCCCAGTAGAAGTTTGGCTTTTTGCCGGACTTGAGCAGTGGTGAGCTTGAATTTTTCTTGCAAATCAAGCATGTGTTCAGGGGTGCCATCGGTTTGGTTGGCCAGGTTGTTGAGGGTGGATAATATGCGCGAACGCATTTCAGCTGTGGCTTTATTGGTAAAGGTTACTGCCAGGATTTGCCGGTAATTGTCGGGTTTTTCAAACAAAAGAAAGAGGTATTCCTGTGTAAGTGTATAGGTTTTTCCCGATCCTGCAGATGCTCTGTAAACCTTTAGTTGTGACATGCTTATGTTTTTGTTAATAGATTTGGTTATAGTAAGTAGGTATCAATGCCAACTCATCCTGCCAATAATTTTACTAAAATACGGAATATTGCACAACTCTCATGGATTATAGGCTGGCCTTTTTTGGCCTATAGACCCTCAGTTCTTTTAAAATTGCTTATAATTTGTTAGTTTTGCGACTGTTTTTGATTATGATATGAACGCTAAAAACAATTGAATGTATGAGTTGTTTATTTCATGGTTGCGAGGCTACTGGCCAGTTAAAATATAATTAAATCAAAAATGAAGTATATAGTAGTGCTGGCCGACGGTATGGCCGATGAACCGATAGAAAAATTTGGAGGAAAGACGCCTGTAATGGCGGCTTTTACACCGGTAATGGATGAAATTTGTAGGCTGTCAGCCACCGGGTTGGTACATACGGTGCCGGACGGTTTTCATCCGGGCAGTGAAATTGCCAATATGAATATTCTGGGCTATGCGCCGGCCAAATATTTTCAAGGAAGGGGCGTCATTGAAGCTGCGGCTTTGGGACTTGATTTTGAACCAGACGAACTGGTGTTCCGATGCAACCTGATATCATTGGAGGAGGACATCCTTATAAATCATTCGGCGGGACACATAACTTCAGCAGAAGCCTCTGAGTTAATTGACGCACTGAACATTGAACTTGGCAGTGAAACCGTGCGCTTTCATGCTGGCACCAGTTACCGCCATGTGATGGTGATAAAGGGTGGTAATGCCCATTTGAAGTGCATCCCTCCTCATGACCATCCCGGAAAGCCTGCTGCACCATTGTTTCCAGTAGCCACTGCCAATGAAGCTAAAGAAACGGAAGCCCTGTTGCACGATTTAATGAACCGTTCGATGGCTGTTTTAGCCAATCACCCTGTGAATCAAAAAAGGAGAGCAGCCGGGAAAAAGGCCGCCGATGCCATTTGGCCCTGGTCGCCCGGTTATAAACCAAACTTCCCGTCATTTAAGGAGCGCTTTGGCATTGAATCAGGAGCAGTTATTTCTGCGGTGGATTTGATTTTTGGTATTGGGAAGTTGGCCGGACTGGAAATGATTCATGTGGAAGGAGCTACCGGACTGCACGATACCAATTATGAAGGCAAGGCAGCAGCAGCTTTGGAGGCCTTGAAGCGTCATTCTTTTGTGTTTCTGCATGTGGAAGCCATGGATGAAGCTGGTCACGAAGGCGATTGTGACCTTAAAAAACAGGTAATAGAAGATTTTGACCGTCGATTATTGAAGCCTTTATACGAAGGACTGAAAAAAATGGACGAAGAAGTTGCTTTTTTACTGTTGCCCGACCATCCAACGCCTTGTAATTTGCGTACCCATGTGCTGGCACCTGTGCCATTTATGCTAATGAAATCTTCTGTTACACCAGATGATGTTCAGGTTCTAGATGAGGAGTCGGTAAAAAAGGGTAGCTTTGGTGAAGTGGAAGGGTCAAAAATTTTGGAATTATTGTTTAGCAAAGAATAGATAATGAAGTTTATTAGCTTAGGTTCTAAAAAAGAGCGATATACGCTGAAAGAAGTGCTTTTTAAAGGTTTGGCTCCAGATGGTAGCTTGTTCATGCCTGAGTCAATACCTTCGCTCAGCGAAGATTTTTTGGCAAATTTCCATGCTTACAATCTGCCCGATCTTGCTTTTCACGTTTTAAAGCCCTTTGTGGATGCGGATATCAGTGATGATGTACTCAGGAAAATAGTTGAGGATACCTTCTCTTTTGAAATCCCATTAAGGAATATTGAAAAGGGTGTTTCGGTATTGGAGTTGTACCACGGTCCAACCCAGGCTTTTAAGGATGTGGGTGCCCGTTTTTTGTCCCGTTTGTTGGGACATTTTAACAAAGATGAAAGTCGTAAGTTGTTGGTTTTAACCGCGACTTCGGGTGATACAGGAGGAGCAGTGGCCCATGGGTTTCACAAGGTTAAGGGCATTGAGGTCGTTGTTTTGTACCCCAATGGTAAGGTAAGTCCCTATCAGGAATATCAAATAACCAGTCCCGGAGCCAACGTGCATGCCATGGCGGTAGATGGTAGTTTTGATGATTGCCAGCGCTTGGTTAAGGAGGCCTTTAAAGACGCTGATTTGCGTGAGCTGGTCTATATGACCTCAGCCAACTCTATTAATATGGGCCGCTTATTGCCGCAGATGGTCTATTATTTCCATGCAGTGGCGCAGCTCAGACGTACTGGAATAATGGATGCACCCGTTATGACCGTTCCAAGTGGGAATTTTGGAAACATTACAGCAGCCATGCTGGCCCATAAAATGGGCTTGCCTGTTAAGCGTTTTATTGCTGCCACTAATGCCAATGATGTGGTGCCACGATTTCTTACATCGGGTGCTTATGATCCGCATGAGACCCTTGTCACACTGGCCAATGCCATGGATGTTGGAGATCCTAGTAATTTCCCGAGAATGTTTGAACTTTACAATAATCAACTTGAAACGTTGAAGGGGAATTTGATTTCTTTTGCCGTTAGTGACAGTGAAATTAAGGATGCCATTACGGAGGTCTATAACCGACTGAAGTACTTGATGGATCCGCATACAGCTTCTGCCTATTGCGCCATAAAGCGTGAATTAAAAGCGGACGAGAGGGGTGTTTTTGTATCAACAGCCCATCCCTTTAAGTTTGGAGAGATTATTAATGAATTGATACCCGGCGGTCTCGAGGAGTCAGGTTATAGCATTGATTTTCCTAAACCCGACAGAAGAAAAATGGATGTAATGCCAAATAATTACGCTGCTTTGCGCAGCTGCATTGAGAAAATGGCATGATGATTGCACAGGCATTCATACATTTTAATGTTTCACAATGTTTTTTTTATTTTGCCGAAAAAATGTTATTTTTGCAGGATTAATTTGAAATTTTGAATAATCAAGAACATAAAAGAATTGAAATTATGAAGTATTTAGCAGTAGTTGGAATGTTATTGTTTTCCCTTGGAAGCTATGCCCAGGATGAAACATCTTATATCGAATTGAAAAATCAGGGCAACGAAGCTTTAAGGGGTAATAATTTTGCTGAGGCTTTGGAGTCTTATGAGTCTGCCATTGCTGCATGGCCCGAGGAGGAGGAAATGGATGCTGCTATGGTGTTTAACATGGCTACCAGTGCCCGTCGAATTAGCAACAATGAAAAGGCTTTGGAATACTATCAACAGTCTGCCGATTTGGGTTACCGGGCTGATTTTTCTACCTATTATGTAGCTTCTGCATTAAGCTCACTTGGACGTGACGATGAAATGGAAGAAGTTTTGTTGAAGGCTATTGAGGAACATAAGACGAGTTCTGTGCTAGGGCATATGAAAAAAATGTTGACCACTTATTATTTAAAACAAGGTGCTGAACCTTTTAACCGTGCTGCTCAGATTTTAGCCTCTGCTGCTAATGCCGATCCTTCGCAGTACGAAGAGATTACAGCACGTGCCAATGAGTCTTTTGCCGTTGCTAAGCCTTGGTTCGAAAAGGTTTTGGCCATTGATCCAGGCAATGAAAATGCTCAGGCTTCTTTGCGTGAGGTGAACAGCCGACTGGTTGCTAACTAGAAGACACAAGAATTATCAATTTATATTTAAAAAGCTCCTGGAATCATCTTCCCGGAGCTTTTTTATGATCATTAATTGACCAAAAAAAGCGCAGAAGTAATCTGCGCTTTTTTTGATTTTATTGCCACTTAGTTGCTTGACTCTTTGCCTTGTGGTGGCGCTGATTGCGTCTCTTCTTTGCTGTGGGTGACGATTTTAGTAGTGATTTTTTCTTCCTTCTTATCATAACTCACTTCAATGTCATCACCTTCCGTTACAGAGGCCTGGATAATTACCTCGGCCATTTCATCCTCCAGGTACTTTTGAATGGCTCGCTTTAGTGGGCGGGCACCATATTGAACATCATAACCTTTAGTGGCGATGAAATTTTTGGCTTCATCGGTCAGCTTCAACTGATAGCCCAGGGACTGTACACGGGCGTAAAGACCTGCCAATTCTATATCAATGATCTTATGAATATCAGATTCCGCAAGGTTGTTGAATATGATTACATCATCAATTCGATTGAGAAATTCAGGCGCAAAGGCTTTTTTAAGTGCTTTTTCGATGACGCCCCTGGCGAAGTCATTGTCACTTTTTGTTCCGGTTCCGGTGGGGGCAAAGCCTATTCCTCTGCCAAAATCCTTCAATTCACGGGTTCCAATATTGGAAGTCATGATGATAATGGTGTTTTTAAAATCGACCGTTCGTCCCTGAGAGTCGGTAATCCGACCATCATCAAGAATTTGTAGCAAAATATTAAAAACATCCTTATGCGCTTTCTCAATTTCATCGAGTAAAATAACTGAATATGGTTTGCGTCTGACCGCTTCTGTCAATTGCCCCCCCTCTTCATAACCGACATATCCCGGCGGTGCTCCGATTAACCGTGAGACTGAGAATTTTTCCATGTATTCACTCATATCAATGCGGATCATATTTTCTTCGGAGTCAAAGAGGGTCGCAGCCACGGCTTTAGCCAGTTCGGTTTTTCCCACCCCAGTGGGGCCTAAAAACAGAAAGCTGCCAATCGGGCTGTTGGGATTTTTAATTCCGGCCCGGGATCGGATAATGGCGTCAACCACTTTTAGAATCGGTTCTTCCTGACCGATAACCCGTTGTTTCAGGGTGTCTTCCAGGGCCAGCAGTTTCTCGCGCTCGCCGGATACCAGCTTACTCAAAGGAATATTGGTCCAGTCGGAAATGATCTCGGCGATTTCTTCTTCGGTGACCTTTTCCCGTTTGAGACTGTCTTGCTCGTCTTTTTCATCCGCTTTGTGTTTAAGTGCTTCAATTTTTGCCGTTTTCTCCGGAATGAGTCCGTATTCCAATTCAGAAGCTTTGCGGTAATCCCCTTCCCGAATGGCTTTTTCCCGTTCGTAGGTGAGCTGGTTCAGTTCTTCCTGAAGGGATTTTAAGGTATCCGCTGACTGTTTTTCATTTTCCCATTGAATGCTCATGGTATTAAAACGCTCTTTGTATTCAACCAGTTCTTTTTGCAGCCGTTCCAGTCGTTCCTTACTAAGTTTGTCCTTTTCTTTTTTGAGTGCCACTTCTTCAATTTCAAGTTGCATCATTTTACGCCTGACCTCGTCCATTTCTTCGGGCATGGAATCCATTTCGGTGCGGATCTTGGCACAGGCTTCATCAATCAGATCAATGGCCTTATCGGGTAGAAACCGATCAGAAATATAACGGTTGGACAGGGTCGCGGCGGCCACCAGCGCGGTATCTAAAATCTGAACCCCGTGATAGCGTTCATAGGTGTCTTTTAGGCCCCGCAGAATCGAAATGGTATCTTCCACCGTCGGTTCGTCGACCAGCACTGGTTGGAACCGTCGTTCCAGGGCCGGGTCTTTTTCAATATACTGGCGGTATTCGTCCAGCGTGGTGGCGCCGATACAATGGAGCTCGCCTCTTGCCAGCATCGGTTTTAACATATTCCCGGCGTCCATGGCGCCTTCGGTTTTGCCGGCGCCGACAATATTGTGAAGTTCGTCAATAAACAGGACGATTTCGCCGTTGCTGTCGACTACTTCTTTTAATACCGCTTTCAGACGTTCCTCGAACTCACCCCGGTATTTTGCTCCGGCTACCAAGGCGCCCAGATCTAAAGCAATAATTCGTTTGTCTTTTAGCCCTTCAGGAACATCCCCAGCGACTATTCGCATTGCCAGCCCTTCGACAATGGCGGTT
>DHVH01000067.1 GCA_002412555.1 Marinilabiliaceae bacterium UBA5213
TGCAGTCATTGACACCACGTTGCGCCTGCCCGAAATTCCAGGTGGTAAAAAATTGATTTACACGCATATTGAGCTCCCTCTGACCGCTATTACTGAGTTTAAGGAGAAAGGAAAAAGCAATCCCGTATTTGCAGAATTGCATGCCTCGTGTGAAAAACACAAGGGATTGTGGAATTTGGAAGCCGAAGAAATTATGATGAAAAAAGGCCATTTGTTAAAATAGGGGGTTTGGTATGACCTCACTTAAACGAAAGTCTTGCAATTATTTTAAGTTTTCAAAATTCTAAGGCACTCAACAAACCTCTTTTTGTAAAAACGTAAAATTTTCCCTCAATCAAAGCGAGAAACCTTGTCCTTTTTTGAGGTCCAAGGAATTTGAATTGAGCTTTAATAGTGCTTGTATTAATTTTAAAGCCAGAATTGATCACTCCGTTTTTGCTGTAAATAAATGATTTGGAAAATTCTTGCATGCAATAACAAGATTCTGTTATTAAGCAGATGGGTTTTTCTCTTTATTTGTGATGAAAGTATAATTACTAACTAATTAATGGAATTATATGTTTAATTACAGACAGCTAATAAGTGTTGTTGGATTTTTTTTCTGCATGCATGTTTTCAGTGCTCAGGACTTGGATCAGAGTACTCTGAAAAACCCACAACCATTTGGGGTTAACCTGGCGGGTGCTGAGTTTGGTGGAGGGGAAATGCCCGGAGAATTTGGCAAAAAGTATATTTATCCTACAGAAGTTGATCTCGATTATTTTTTAGATAATGGGATTCATTTAATCAGACTCCCTTTTAAATGGGAACGCTTGCAACATGACTTAAATGCTTCATTGAACCCTGAGGAACTTCTACGATTGACAACTTTTATGGAAGCCGCAAGGGAGCGTGATATGCTGGTTATATTGGACTTGCATAATTATGCCAGACGACAGGTCAATGGTGAAACTTTTGTAATTGGCACAGGGCCGGTAGAGGTGGAACACCTTACTGATTTTTGGAAGCGCTTAGCTATTGAGTTGAAGACTTACAAACCGACCATTTATGGATTTGCCTTAATGAATGAGCCCTATGGCTTAAACCATCCAAGTGAGTGGTTTGAGATGGCACAGTCATCTATTTACGGCATTCGTGAAGTGGATCAGGAAACAACTATTCTGGTAGGTGGAAATGATTGGAGTTCTGCCGAAAGATGGGTGGAGCAAAGTGATACCTTGAAGTATTTATTTGATCCAAATGACAATTTAATTTTTGAGGCTCATGTTTATTTTGACAATGATGCTTCCGGGGCTTATCGGGGTTCCTATGATGAAGAAATGGCAACTCCTTATATTGGAATAGAACGGATTCAACCTTTTGTAAATTGGTTGAGAGTGAACGATTTTAGAGGGTTTGTGGGAGAGTATGGTGTTCCTGGTGATGATGAAAGGTGGTTAGTAGCCATGGATAACTTTTTGAGTTACCTTCAAAGAAACAACATCAATGCCACCTATTGGGCCGGTGGCCCCTGGTGGGGGAATTATAAATTGAGCATCATGCCGGATAAAAATGGAGAAAAGCCTCAGATGAAGGTGTTTAGGAAATATTTATATACAATGCCGGAATAGTTTCGAAGAGTTGTTTTTTAATCTAGTTCTTGTTAACTTTTTTAATTTGTTAATAATGAGGTTTTTAACTTTGTTTTTGAGTGCCTTTTTGGTGCTGACTTCCTGCCAAAAGAATAAAAATAAGGAAGTTTTGAAAGTAGTGGAAGAGACGCTTGAGTTGGCTTATTTGCATAGCATAGCGATGGCTGAGTCTTTAGCTGATCAACCAGGGCAGTTACCGAAAACCATTGGGACTGATGGTGAACTGGAATCTTGTGATTCATGGTGGTGGGTCAGTGGCTTTTTTCCTGGTCAACTTTGGTATATGTATGAATTTTCCGGTTCTGAAGAAATGAAAACATGGGCGGAAGTATATACGGAAAGAGTAAGAGACCAGCAGTATACCACTGATAATCATGATGTAGGTTTTATGATTTATTGTAGTTTTGGTAATGGTTACCGTTTAACCGGCAATGAAGACTATCTGTCTGTGATTAAGAACAGCTCCTATTCTTTGTCTTCCAGGTTTGATGAGGTTGTTGGTTGCATTCAGAGTTGGGACCGTGCAGAATGGAATCAGCAGTGGCAATACGCTGTTATTATTGATAATATGATGAATTTGGAAATGTTGGAGTTTTCTGCCAAAAAATTCGATGAACATTTGTTTTCCTATGTAGCCCGTACGCATGCCAATACTACATTAAAGCATCATTTTCGTCCTGATGGCAGTTCCTATCATGTGGTATCATATGACACCATTACAGGATTGCCCGAATTGTATCATACAGATCAGGGGTTTAGTCATAGTTCGGCTTGGGCAAGGGGTCAGGCTTGGGCTTTGTATGGTTATACCATGATGTACCGCGAAACTGGGATTGCAGAGTATTTGAAACATGCCACCGTGGTGGCTGATTTTATTCTGGATCATCCCCGCTTGCCGGAAGACAAAATTCCCTATTGGGATTTTGATGCGCCAGGAATACCTAATGAGTTCCGGGATGCATCCGCAGGAGCCATTATCTGTTCTGCCCTATTGGAATTGCACCAATACGTGGAAGACGATCGTTCTTTTAAGTATTTTAAAGTGGCCGAAAAGCAGTTGCTTGCTCTATGCAATGAACCCTACCTGGCAAGTGCCGGGGAGAATCAAAACTTTATTCTTAAGCACAGTGTGGGACATTGGCCCAATAAAAGTGAAATAGATGTTCCTCTTTCCTATGCAGATTATTATTTTGTGGAAGCGCTACTTCGTTATAGATCTTTGTTTAAGGCGAATTAAAAAGCAAATTTTTATAAGTATTTGGGCTTTTTTGACAGAGATTGCTTACAAACCAGGGGTGGAAGCCCCTGGTTTTTTGTTGGTGCCGTTCATGATAAATAACTTGGAGGTGAAAGTCCACTATGGGGATTCATAATCGCCACCCATTTGCTACGGCCAAGGGCTGAACCTTAATGTGTGGGTAGTTAATGAAAGTTACCAACAATAGAGGTGAAGGAAGACTAGGGGTACGCCCTAAAGTATTACATATTAAGGTGTTGTTTAAGCCTTTTTTCCTGTGGCTTTTATAAAAGTACGCTATTTAAAAAGGTTTTGAGTTCATTTTATGGGTGAGCTTTCATAGTTTAACTTTATTCGATTAGATACTTTCTTAGCAACTCTGGCATTTCGGTTTTAAGTTCCTCACGATTTTTTGTAGAATTCCATTTCTCGAGGAATTCAATCAGTGATTTGTCTTTTGTGAAACGATTACCCTTTGTTATGACAAGGCTGTCTGCATTTTCCAAGTCGCTTAAGGTTATAAAAAGGCCATCGTGTCTCAATGGAATAGAAAAATTACCAATTATATTATTTGTAAAAGAGTTGGTGTTGACGTAGATTCTTTCTTCGTTAATAAAATTTTTCAACTCAGGATACATCTCAGAATAAACAGTCGGAATGCTATCCATATCAGAAAATTGTTTTTCCCAAAATCGCCTAAAGTAAGTGTACCTTGCTTTTCCCCAAGTTGAAAAATGAAAACCGAGTTCAAGGGTCTGGCTGCAGTCCAAAAATAGATTATTATTAATAGAGAGGTGAGAGCTTGTATTGGTTCCAATGGCACTTACACGAGACCCCTTGCCACCTATTTTGTAAAAAAGATTGCTTTCTATGGTCCAGTCCGCAGTAGCTTCATCAGGATAAATGACATTTACACGCTCCCCTATCAGTCCTAAATTATGGAAATAGTTATGGCTTATTATGGTCCCACGCATTAATTGATTTCTTCCTAAGAATGCATAAATAGCCCCAAAATCCTCGAACTCCAGAAAAACATTTGACATTTCATTTCGGGAAATTAGATGGTTATTGCCCGAAAGGTTTATTGCACCGTGCGGAGAAAAATGTAGGTTGTTAGCAATAACCTTACAACCAACTCCATTAAGAGCTACAGCTGATGAGTAAACCCTGTGGTAGTTCCCCCAATCACTGATATCACAATTGACAACCGTATTGTTGGACGCCTCTAAAGTAGCAAAATCTCCTCCGTTCAGCTCAATTGCAGTTCCTCCAATAGAATAAATTTTGCATTGCTCAACAGTTATATTGTTACCATCGGCAATTATGGCAGAATGACCAAAGTTGCTAAAAGTACAATTGATTATATTGATAAAGCTACATTGGCTAATTCCTATTGCATTGAACCGACCCATTTCAAAATGAATATTCTCAATGGTCAAATTTTCTATTCTTTCGAATTCCAGGAAGGCTTGTGTATTGCCGGAAAGTTGTATTTGGGAATTATTCAGATTAAAATCAGTGGGGGGATAAACATACAACATACCCTTTTCCCTGTCAATGAAATATTCGCCGGGAACGTCAATCTCTTCTAATAAATTTGTAGCAAAGAAATAAGAACGTTCATCGGTTAAATCATACCTCTCTTCATATTTCAGTTCAATTGTTTTATTGATGGTATCAATTTTGCCGATTTTATTGAATGACCATGCCCAGTCTCTACTGAAGATCCCATCTAACCATATATCTGAGGCGTTGAGCCACATCTCAACTCTTTTATCTTCATACTCAAAAACGCCTCTTTCAGATGTTGTATCCGTACCTCCGACAGGCAATACAACTGCCTCTTTACCTGGCGATATGATTTTGTTAATTGGAATAACTTCTTTTCTCATTTTCAAAAGATGAGGGTCTCCGGCATTGGGATACCTCGCCAATGTCATTCGTTCCCCATTAATATATAATTGTGCAGTTGAAGCTTCCCTGGAACGACCAAAACCAATACTTTGTAATTCACCTAAATCAGTGATCCCATTATTGTGGAGATCGTATTCCAGTATTTTATCCCTTGCTTCAATGCTGATAATTCTGTTGCGCACATCAATATTTGAAACAGGTCTTAAGGCTCTGTTATCAAGCGTTATTCCCCCTGTAAAAACCGTTTTGTCATTGCCTTTGATCACTATCGGGGCATTTGTATTAACAGAGCTGTCACCAAAAAAACCAAACGACTCGTTGAAGGGGTAAACTCCATCATTAAAATGAACAAACAAAGTGTCTTTAGTGACACTTTGATGCAAGTGCTTGTTTATTGCTGTGGAAAATTCAATTGCCCAGTTTCTTTTATCGGACGAAATTTTAACCGTGTTTTTCTCAGGGACTGTGCAATGCGAGAAGCTAGCTATGAATCCCAGATAAAGAAAATATTTTAAATATATCATTGTTTTTTTTAAAAGAGCATCCTATAGTCCTTGGCAGGATGGTTGTGTTTTCTGAAATGTTCTGTTTCGTAATGTAAATTAACCCATTGATTGTCCCAATGACAATTGAAATTATGGTCATTAATGCTAAGCCAACGCCGCATTATTTGAATGAGCTTCTATTCTGGATTTGTTTCAGTCTTCTCTTGAATAAAATCTTTTGGTAATTGGCCAAATTGTTCAGTAAAGCATTTGGCAAAGTAAGAAGGTGTATTAAATCCTACCAGGTAGCAGACTTCGTTAATTCTGTACTTTCCTGTTGAAAGTAGTTGGGCACTCTTGTTTAGCCTGATTAATTTGATGTAATCATTAGGCGTCATACCTGTGATATTCTTAATTTTTTTATGGAAATTGGATCTGCTGATGGCAAAAGTATCTGAAAGACTGTCAATGGTAAATTTTTCATCTGACATATGCTCCAGTATGTTATCATTGAGTTTTTTTACAAATTCTGCATTTTCGTTGTTGTCTCTTGTGTTTTTATAAAATTGCAAGGGTGATTTTAAGAAAACCTCCCTGAGCTTATTTCTGTTTTCTATTATACTATTCAGTTGAGCTTTCAGTTGTTCAACTGAAAAGGGTTTCTCCATGTAAACATCTGCTCCTTTTTTCAGTCCGTCTACTTTTGTTAATGTGTCGGTCTTTGCTGAAAGCAGAATGATGGGAAGGTGAGAATAGGCAGGATCACTTTTGAGGTGATTACATAATTCCAATCCATTCATTTCAGGCATTACAATGTCAGAAATGACTATTTCAAAGGCGTCTTTTTCTATGAGACTGAGTGCTTCTTTGCCATTCTCAGCTTCATAAACCAAGTAGTTTTCGGATAAGCTCTCCTTTAAAAATGTACGTAATTCTTTATTGTCTTCAACTATCAAAACCTTGATGCCAGAGTCTGAATGAGTCTGGTGATGATGTTCACTCTCATTTTTTGAGACCTCTGGATTGGTTGACTGATAATTCGTTGTGTCGTTTTCGGCCTTATCCACAGGAAGTTTTAAGGTGAAGCAGGTTTTACTTCCTTTTTCTGAATGGACAGAAATACTGCCCCCCATTTTCTCAGCAAGCGATTGAGCGAGAGGCAGACCTAGTCCGGATCCACTTTTAGGGTTGCCTCCATTTACCTGGACTTGGTAAAAAGGTTCAAATATTTTATTTTGGTAGGATGCGTCAATGCCGGGTCCATCATCTTCTACAGAAATGAAAATTTCATTTCCGGCATTCCATATTTTGATGATTACTTCGGTAGTGGTAAACTTAATGGCGTTGGATACAAGGTTGCTTACTATTTTGAAAACAGCCTCGGCATCGACCATTCCCAAGTGTTTTTTTTCCGGATCAAAGGTTAGATTAATGTTTTTGTGGATTTGATCATTGTTGTATTGAATTACAACTTTCCGAACAATCTCTGTGATGTCATGTTGTTGAAGTTTGATTAAAAACATGTTATTCTCGATCTTCCTAAAGTCTAGTAATTGATTGATCAGCTCCAGTAAACGGTTGGCATTTCTTTCTATTGTTTTAAGATTATGCTGTGTCCGCTCGTTCCCGTCTTTTGAGATTAGAATACTTTCAAGGGGCCCGGATATGAGCGATAAGGGGGTTCGTATTTCGTGTGCAATGTTGGTGAAAAATCCTATTTTGGACTCATACATTTCCTTCTCCTGTATGACTTTTTGTTTAAACAGGATTTCCTGATTTTTAATTTCGATATATCTGTGATACTTTATAAAAGAGTAAATGGTTATAAAAGTCAATATTAGGAAATATAGAACCACCATGATTGGTGACAAAAGAAAGTGTGGCTTGACTTTAATAATTAGACTTTTTTCTGATTGACTCCATACGCCATCGTTGTTGGCACCCCTTACCTTAAAAGTATACTCCCCCGGGGGAATATTCATGTAGCTGGCTTTGTTTTCTTTGCTGATATTCCAGTCGGTTTCAAATCCTTCTAATATGAAACTGTAAAGGTTGTGTTCAGGTACCATAAAGCTTAAGGTAATCAGATCAAAACTAAAGGTGGACTGATTATGCGATAGGGTAATCTCTGAAACATGGTTGATGTTCCTATTTCCCAAGGGTGAATTTGCATCCCCTTGAAAGATGTCTTTATTAAAGATCTTAAAACCTGTAAGGGCAATTTGTGGTGGAGTGTTGTTGACTACAAAGTGTTCTGGATCAATGGATATAAATCCATTTGTGCCTCCGAATAACAAGCGGTTATTAGACGTTCGCAATGCGGCTTTGTTGTATTGCGTAGCATTTTCTATTACACCAATGGGCACAATGTTACTGAGGTCTGCAGAAATTCTGACAATTCCTCCTTCGGTACACGCCCAGATATTATTCTCAGCGTCATCAATAATTGAAAATATTTTATTGGAGGGCATTCCTTTGGAAGTGTCAAATACTGCTCCAATTGTATCTGTGTTTTGGTTTAACAGGGTTAAGCCTGAATCTTTTGTGCCAACCCAGATTCTGCCTTTTGCATCTGAAAAGATGCAATTGAGTCTGTTACTGAGGATGGGGTACGCAGTTGCTGACGCATTGGATTGGTAAGTCCTCCAGCTGCCATCCGGGTTTCTTCTGAAAACCCCAAATGTATGGGTAGCTATCCAAAGCGAGCCATCAGTTCCCTCTGCAAAATCGGCAATGGCCATATCTGATAATTCCTGGATATGGTTTTGGCTCCCATCTGGATACAGCTCAATGCACCCTCCTGATTCCAATGCAAACACAATAGTTCCTTTAGATGTTTTAAATATTGATTGACCTTCAATGAGTTTGATGTTCAGTTTCTTTATTAGACGATTTTCTTCTAAGGAAATAACATCCACCCCGCGACCGTAAATGCCTGCATAGAGTTTGTCGTGGTCAATCAGTAAATTGAGGATGTTGTTGTATCCCAGATCTATTGTTTCTTGGATTTGGTTATTGTCCTGGTTGTAACTGTATAATTTGTTGTTATTGTGTGTGCCTATTATAATTTCTCCATTTTCAGATTCCACCATGCTGCTTATAATGTGCCTCTGGGTAGTGTTTTTTGAAATATTGTTTAAGTAAACAAACTCTTTTATAGTTGGTGAAAAGTAGCTTACGCCATCGAAATAGGTTCCTATCCAAAATGAGCCTTCGTGATCCCGATGTATAGCAAAAATTGAATTGTCAATGGTGGCGTTTTTGGTCTTGTCAACTTCAATAATTTCAAAAGTTTCTGTTTGTGGGTTAAATACTGTCAGACCTTGATCTGTTCCCATGATTAATTCCTGAGGTGAATAGCTGGTGATGGACTTGATATCATTAGCTTCCTCCAGGTATCTGTTGGTCTCACCAGTTATGTAATTATAACTGAACAGACCCATACCTGAAGTTCCAATCCATAACCTGTTATTGGCGTCATATTTCAAACTATAGATGGTTTGGTTTGAAATGTTTAGATTAGGTACTCTGTCAATGGATGTGAAATTTTCTGTGTGCATGTCAAAATGGGCAAGTCCTTTGCCTGCTGTGCCTAACCAAATATTTCCTTTGTAGTCGCTGACAACAGTCCATATGAAGTTCATTGGAATGCTTCCGACCTGGTCATCTTCCCAATAGTGTTTTATAACCTCAAGATTTGAATTTAAGAGATATAACCCCGAGCCATGTGTGGCAATCCAAATATTGCCGAGGTTGTCTTCCATGATGTCATTTACCTTAATATCCTCAGAGCGGATGGGCTGGAGTAAAATGTTTTTGAAATTGTCACTGTTGCGATTAAATAAATAGAGGCCTTTACTGGTCCCAATAAGGAGCCTGTTTTGAGAGTCCTCCAATATCGAGTGAACGAAGTTGTTACCTATAGACAAGGTGTCATCTGGCTGATTTTGATATGTTTTGAAATTTTTGCCATCAAATCTGTCCAATCCGTTTTGCGTACCAAACCATAAAAAACCTTCGCTGTCCTGAATAATATCCCATACACTATTGCTCGAAAGTCCATCGTTCATCTGGTAATTTCTGAAATAGTTGGCATTGACCGGGAGAGTTAATGCCAGGACGAAGACGATGATGAAAATTTGCTTCATAATGAATGTGTCAAGTAAGTTTTCCTTGTGTACGCATAAAAGTAGTAAAACAGATAATACTATTGGTTTTGGTTGTAGTTGAAAACAGTTTTGTTGTATATATCAACCATATTTTTGCATGCCATGCTGTCCATTGAAAGATTTGGACAGGGAGACCCTTATTTATTGCTCCAAGATAGAAGTCTACAAGGTAACCCCGGAAGAGTGATATAATTCTCTTGCATGGAATGATAAATCAGTTGTATCGTAGCCGTTAAATCCTGTTTAAATTCGTTACCGAAATAATTAATTCTTGTAAGGATGATACGAATGATGAAAGTTAGTAAAAGTTTTATTTTGATGGCCATCGCTTTTGGTTTGAGTAATGTTTTGCTCCAGGCAAAACTTCAACAAACCCCCCAAGGCTTAAATGATATTATGAAGAACCCTATGAGTCTGGAGTTTCTTCAAAAGAATTTACTTCAGTCACAACCTCGTTTAATATTAAATAGCACCACAGAAGCAATACTGGAAGATCAGTTGCTATCTGATCCTGTTGTTCAGAATCTGTATCAGGCCATTGAGTTGAATGCTGAAATGATATTAAATGAGCCCTTATTAAAACGGGAACAAATTGGCATGCGATTGCTGCATGTATCACGTGAGATGCTTTATCGAATGAATATGCTGGGCTTAGTTTATCGGATGGAGCAGGATGCATTCATATTGTCACGCATCAATGAAGAGGTAATTGCTGTTTGTCGTTTTTCGGATTGGAATCCTTCCCACTTCTTGGATGTGGCTGAAATGTCCCTGGCTGTAGCGCTTGCGTTGGATTGGACCGCAGGGGCTTTACCTGAATCTACCATTGAGTTGGCACAATCGGCCTTGATTGAAAAGGGGCTTATCCCGAGTTGGACCGAAACGGATGGTTATTTTCCATTTCATTATCCCAATAACTGGAACCAGGTATGCAATGGTGGGATGATTGCTGCTGCTATTACAGTGGCTGAACGGGCGCCTGAGTTGGCTGCAAAGACGATTTCCAGGGCGCTGGATGGCTTGCCTCATGCAATGGCAGAATACGGACCGGATGGCGTTTATCCTGAAGGCTCTTCCTACTGGGAGTACGCTTCAGCCTATTCTGTTTTAACCATTGCCATGCTTGAAAGTGCCTTTGGTCATGATTTTGGATATTCTGAATTTCCGGGATTTGTGGAGAGTGCTGTATTTAGGACGCTTAGCAATGCGCCGTCGGATTGGTATTACAATTTTGCAGATTGTTCTGATCAAAGAAGTAGTAACGGAGATTTGATATTGGCGTGGTTTGCCTCTAAAACAGGTAATAAGACCTTTTTGGAAGAGACCCGGTTTCTAAGTCCCCCTGATAAGATGGGAAGATTGGAGCGATGGGCTGGAGCTGCATTGGTTTGGGTTGCGGGCTTTGAAGAGACCAATACTAAACCTTTGCCATCCGCATGGAAAGGTGATGGGGCAAACCCAATTGTCATTTTTAGGGATGAGAATAATGCAGCCAATCAGTACTATTTTGGCGGAAAGGGGGGGAGAGGTCTGGTGGCCAATCATGGGAATATGGATGGCGGTTCTTTTGTTTTTGAGCTGGATGGTGTGCGTTGGGCGGTGGATCCGGGCAGACAGCAATACCATGAATTGGAGAAAACCGGTTTTGATTTATGGAATATGTGTCAGGGTTGTGAAAGATGGACCCTTTTGGCTCAGAATAATTTTGGCCATAGTACGATTTCGGTGAATGATCAACTACACCTTGTGGAAGGATTTGCACCCATTGTTGATTTTCATAATGGGGAGAAGCCTTTTGCAAAAGTCGACTTAACGGCTGCCTTTGGTAGTCTGGTGGAGATGGCCTCCCGTAAATTTACAAGGGACTCTGACCGCTCCTTGTTAATTGAAGATATGATTGATTTTTCTCCTGAAACTAAATGGGTCACCTGGCAAATGATGACCACTGCCGATGTCCAATTAACAGAAAATGGGGCCACGCTAAGACAAAATGGGGAAAGATTGGACCTGCAAATTATATCTCACCAAAATTTAAATTTCTCTGTAATCTCTTTGAGTCCCCCGCCGCTTGAAATTGATAAAAAAATTGAAAATCTGAAGCGATTGGAAATACACATTCCGGTCTGGCTTGTAGATGAGAATCATCTGAATCTGAAAGTCCGACTCTCAGGTGGCAATCAAGCCCACTTAAAGGAAGGTATTAAACGATAGTTTATAAGCTCCCAGTCTATTGTTTTAACGCTTTTGCTTTATAAGTAACACATTTTTGCATTAATGAATAAGATTCTTCTATCGGAAATTCTATTGCTCGGCTACATTTGTGGCTGTTGTTAATTTGTATTTTTTAACTAAATCAAAATCTCATGAAAAAAATTATTACGAAGACATTAATTGTAGCCTTCTTGTTGATGACAGGCTTCCGGTTGATGGCACAAATTCCAACTTTAAGTCCGGCACCCGTGCCTGATAAAGCGGCTGCAGATGTTAAATCAATCTTTAGTGATGCCTATACTGACTTAGTAACTGGCTTTAGTTTTACCGGAGAAGGTACCAAATCAATTGCTACTCCATTTGATGGGGATGAAATGATTCATATTCTTTCGGGTTTGAATTTCTGGACCAATATTAACTTTTCAAATACTGTTAATATTGATGATATGGAATATCTTCATATTGATGTTTTTTTGGAGAGAGCAACTGCTACGGATTTGAGAATCCGATTTGATGCAGCGGGCACACTAACCTATAATTTTGTTCCGGGTTGGAACAGTCTTGACATTCCGCTTGATGAATTTAGAAATCATGCGACTCCTACCGACTTGACCCAATTGGGTGCCTTACAAATGATTCGCCCTGGCGGATATGCAGCTACTATCTATATAGATAATGTTTTTGCTTATAAAGAAGGTTCAACCGATCCAACCGATCCAACTGAGCCAATAATTGTTTCTGCTCCAATTCCTGCTCATGCTGCCGGTGAAGTTATTTCGATGTTCAGTGACGCCTACACCAATGTTGCCGGAATTGCATCCGTTGACTTGGGAGAAGTCCTGACAATTTCTGAAGGCGACAATGCAGTTAAAATAACTGAGGGCTTGAGTGGCTGGACTTACATCAATTTTGATCAGGTGGTCGACGTTGATGATAAGGAATTTATTCACTTTGATGTGTATTTGGAGGAGAGTGTGAATGTATTTACGGGAAAGGCTAGATTTAACGGCAGCTCGGGTCTGGAATTTCCTTTCGAGTTTGTTCATGGCTGGAACAGTGTGGATGTAGCCTTGCAGGATGTGCGTGATTTAGCCCTGGCTGTTGATTTTTCTCAATTGGAGAAAATTGGATTTATTAACTCGAATGGAGGTATTCGTACAGTTTATATAGATAATATTTATGCCTATGGAGGAAGCCCAACTGATCCTACCGATCCTACAGAACCTGAAATTGATTCTGCACCACTTCCCATTCATGATGCAGAAGATGTACTGTCTGTGTTTAGTGATGCATACAGCAATGTAAGTAATATTGAAAGCTTTAGTGGAGAGGGAGATGTCGAGATTTTGGAGGTGAGCCCCGGAGATGAGATGGTTAAAGTTGTTAACGGGTTAAACATGTGGACATCCATCCATTTTACTTCGGTGAATATAGACAATTATACAGCGCTTCGCTTTGATCTTTACCTGGATCGGGAAACCGGCACCGATGTGCGCGTAAGGTTAAATGGTGCACCTAATTCTACCATTACTAAGTTTTATGAGCCGGGATGGAATGTAGTTGAAATACCATTGGCAGATTTTAGAGCCTTAGATACGCCTCCAGTTCTGACTGCTGTAAGTCAAATAGATTTTATTAGGACAAATGGCTATTCTGCAAGTATTTATGTGGATAATATCTATGTGCATGGAAGCGTTGAGGATCCGACCGACCCAACCGACCCAACCGACCCGACCGATCCCAATGCGCCTGCCTCAGCAGAAACGCCTGAACATCCTGAAGAAGATGTAACTTCTTTCTTCAGTGATGCTTATACGGATGTAACTACAATCAGTGTAAATAACGCTGGTGTGCCTGCATTGACTTTTGAGTATGTAGTAAACGCGACGGGTGATGAGATGATGAGTATCAAAAGCCTTAACTGGGGTATGTTCCGCCTGGATAATTATCCCTGGAGCATTTCTGCCGATAAAGATTTCCTGCATTTGGATGTTTATTTACCAAGTACTTCAGGATCTATCAGAGTTGGTCTGGGCAACTGGACACAGGTAAATTCCAGTGCATATACCCTGGAACAAGGTTGGAATGCCATTGATATACCTCTGGATGTTTACCGGGATGGCGGTGTTAATATGGATGACTTGATTATTATTCGACTTTTCAGTGGTTCCGGCTTTGCTATTTCTCAGCTGTATGTGGATAATATATATGCCTACGCTGGCGTACCAGCTGGCGGCTTGCCACCTTCTTTTGAAATACCTGTGGCCAACGAACCCATTATGGCTCCTGCTACAGTGAAATCATTATTTACGGAGAAATATACCAATATTGCTGACCTGGATGTATTGACCGTTACAGGTTCTACCAAATTCACCATTCAGCCATTGACCCAGGAAGATGATGTTTTGAAGTTTGTTGATCTGGAAGAAGCATCAATTGGTGCGGCTGCTGCTTTTGATATTGATGACATGGATGCGCTGCATTTCAATATCTACTATAATCCTGCCGGTGGTGAAGGCGAAATGGAAATCGGTTTGGAAAGCGGCGCATTGACTGTGTTTTCGACTGTTATTCCCATTTTGAATGAAAACGGTTGGTCTTATGTTAATATATCTTTAGATGAATTCCGAAATGCCGGAATTGATTGTTCTGCGATTGATAACATCGTATTTAAAGGTGCCGGCAATTTGTACGTCGACAATATCTTTGCCTTTAAAGGCGAATATGCTTTAGGAAAAGCTGAAGAAGGTCCCATTGTAGTCGACTGGGCTGCTGCTTCGCAAGCGGATGCTTTACCTGACAGAGACAGAGCTTTCCTTGGGGTGAACCTGAGCACTGGTTCTGGAGGTACAACTCCTGGTATTTATAATACATCGTATTCTTATCCCACTTTCGAAGATTTGCACTATTTCAAATCTAAAGGAGTTCGCTTAATTCGTTTACCATTTAAATGGGAGCGTGTTCAGCACGATGTAGGTGGTGAGTTGGATATGGCTCTGGATGTTGCCAAACTGACTGAAGTTATTGCTGAAGCGGAACGCATTGGAATGTGGGTTATGCCGGATATGCACAACTACTGTCGCAGGTACGTAGGAGACACAAGGTACAAGTTTGGTGAGTCAACAGCACTTACTGAGGCGCATTATGCTGATGTATGGACTAAATTGGCTGACGTTTGGAAAGATTTTGACAATATCTGGGGTTATGACATTATGAATGAGCCCTATGGTTTGGATGCAGGAGTTTGGGCAAGTTATGCTCAGGCTGCTATAACCGGTATTCGCAGTGTGGATACGCAAACACCGATTGTGATTGAAGGACAAAGTTATGCAGCAGCTTCTACATGGTTGCAGACAGGCGCACCTTTGTTTGACCAGCTTACAGATCCCAATGATAATCTGATTTGGCAGGCGCATACCTATTTCGATGCCAATAAGAGTGGTCAGTACAGTGGGACTTTTGATCAGGAAGTGTCAAGCAGTAACATGCACATTGCCCGGATGAAGCCTTTCGTTGACTGGTTGAATGACAACAATCTGCGTGGTATTTTGGGTGAGTTTGGTGTGCCTCGTGATGATGTTCGTTGGTTGCACATGTTGGATGAAGTGCTGGCTTATCTGAAAGAGAATCAGGTTTCTGCCACTTATTGGTGCGCTGGCAGTTGGTACGAGTCAAATTCTTTGAGCGTTCAGCCTTTGCAGAATTATACCATTGAGAGGACGCCTATGAGGGTGTTGGGTAAATATTTCCCAGATTTTCATATCGAAGATGATGGCTCAACTAGTCTTGTAGATCCCGTTCAAGAATCTGGTCTTCGCGTTTACCCGAATCCTGTACTTAATCTATTAACACTGGAAACAGGTGCTGATGTTGACATGATTCAAGTGTATAATTACACTGGACAGATGGTGAAATCTATTGCTAATGTTAATAACAAACGTGCTGAAATTAACATGAGTGATTTGCCCAAGGGCATTTATATTCTAAATGTTCAATTTGGTGATGGCAGTTTTGACGCTGTTAAGTTTGTTAAACTATAACGTAGAATGAATAGAGTGTCCAATTGGTAAAGGTTAGTGGTTTGTTATCCTTAAGATTGGACACTCTTTTTATAATCTGTAGCAGAGGTTTTATAGTGGGCTTTAAATCAGCGGTTTGTTTATGTAAAAAAGGAGATAACATATTTTTGCACTTATAGACAATATTATTGCATCCCCTGATTACCCATTTATTTAGATTTGTTAATAATGAATTTAAAACTGTTTTTGATGAGAATTGTGTTTTTTATACTGTTGACGGTTATCAGTGTTTCTATGTTTGGTCATAAGAAATACAAAGCCAATTGGAAATCAATTGATACCAGACCAGTGCCTGAATGGTTTGTGGATGCTAAATTTGGTGTCTTTGTGCATTGGGGTCTGTATTCAGTTCCTTCCTGGGGGCCTACTGATGGCAAGGTGTATGATGGTTATTCGGAGTGGTATTGGATGCGGTTAACAGAACCCGATTCAGTGACTGGCAGGAAGTTTATTGATTTTCATGAAAAGACTTATGGGAAAGATTTTCGTTACCAGGATTTTGCATCACAATTTAAAGCGGAATTGTTTAATCCAGCACAATGGGCTGAGGTTATTGAGCAGTCCGGAGCAAAATATGTGGTTTTAACCTCAAAACATCACGATGGATTCACACTGTGGCCAAGTAAGCATGCCTGGAATTGGAATTCTGTCGATGTAGGCCCTCACCGGGATTTAGCTGGTGAACTAACAGATGCAGTTCGTAAGAAAGGTCTGCGTATGGGGTTTTATTACTCGCTTTATGAGTGGTTTAATCCCCTGTATATAGAGGATGTTGATAAGTACGTCGATCAACACATGTTACCTCAAATGAAAGATCTTGTGGAACGTTATAAGCCTGAGATCTTTTGGCCTGACGGTGAATGGGGACATCCCAGCAAGACTTGGAGAAGTCCGGAGTTTCTGGCCTGGTTGTACAATGAATCACCGGTAAAGGCTACCGTTGTTGTCAATGACCGCTGGGGCGAAGAAACTCGCAGCAAACATGGAGATTTTTACACTACAGAGTACGATTTGATTCATCACGACAAGGTAGGAGATCTTGTAATTCAGCATCCGTGGGAAGAAACCAGAGGCATAGGCGGATCATTTGGGTACAATCGAAACGAGCAACTGGAGAACTACGAAAGTTCTGAATTTTTGATTCACTACCTAATCAATAAGGTGGCTCGAGGAGGTAATTTATTACTCAATATAGGCCCCACTGCTGATGGAAGGATCCCCGTTATTCAGCAAAAGATTTTGAGGGATATGGGTGATTGGTTGGCGATTAACGGAGATGCTATTTATGGTACCCGCGCATGGGATCATGCGCCTGCTATTAGTTCCCAAACCACTCAGTATTATACAACCAAAGGGTCTGATCTTTATTTGATTGTAACTCAATGGACTGACAAGCCAATTTATATTGGTTTATCCGGTCAGGTGAATGAGGTGCAAATGTTGGGGTTCGAGGGAGAGATCGATTATCAATTAAGTGGTGCAGGGGTAACGATAAACCCACCTGTCCTTAGCTATTTAAATAGTCCATCATCTGTGGCATGGGTTTATAAAATAAGTGGTGCTTTATAAGAATTTATACGAAAATGAAAAAATACAATATATTAATTCTACTATTCCTATTGTTATCTGTTTTTTCGTGCAAAACGCAGACCGAAATAGAGATGACGCAATTGCNNGCTTTGAAGGTTAATGGGAAGGATTTTGTGGATGAGTCGGGCAAAGTTGTTCGGCTTGAAGGGGTGAGTTTTGCAGACCCTGACAAACTTGAGAAAGAAGGTCGATGGGATGAAAGAATTTTTCGGGAGGCCAAAGATTGGGGAAGTAATGTTATTCGATTTGCCATACATCCTTACACATGGCGCTACAGAGGAAGTGAGGCTTATTTGACCATGCTTGATCAGGGTGTGGACTGGGCAACTAAGAATGAACTTTATGTAATCATTGATTGGCACTCTATAGGTAACATGGTTTCTGATGCTTATCCTCATTTTAATTATGCAACTTCCTGGAAGGAAACGGTTCAGTTTTGGCAATTAGTTGCCGAAAGATACAAAGGAAACACTACAGTGGCGCTTTATGAGCTGTTTAATGAACCAACGGCACAGGGGGCGTATTTAAGCTGGGAGTCGTGGCGCCCAGTCATGGAAGCGCTTATCGATGAGATTGATGCCATTGATACTGAGAAAATAAAATTAGTCGCCGGAATGGACTGGGCGTATCTTCTGGATGAGGTCATTGAGCATCCTGTTAACCGTCCAAATGTTGCTTATGTGACGCATCCTTATCCGCAGAAACGAGAGCGTCCATGGGAGCCTTCGTGGGAAGCCGATTGGGGACATGTGGCCGCACATTATCCCATAGTAGCCACTGAATTTGGTTATGTTATAGAAGGTGAACGTGGTGAACACATCCCTGTTGTTGGTGATGAGGTATACGGGCAGGCCATTATTGATTTTTTTGATGAGCGTGGTATTTCATACACCCTATGGTGTTTTGATCCGTCCTGGTCGCCGGCAGTGTTTGAGGACTGGGACTTTAATTTGTCCCGACAGGGCCAATTTTTTAAGCATGTGATGCAACGAAATATAACTGAATAAGCCTGTTGCTTTTTGATCAACTAAAGTGTTTTGTATTAATTATTACTTATGTTTCATTTAAATTTTTTACTATGAAAAAAATTTTATTCTTATCTGTTTTTGCTTTTATGGCGACCTCCCTGTTTGCACAGGTGGATGCAGACCTGGTTATTAAAAAAGGGGTTGACATTGCGATTAATGGTATTGAAGACGACGCGATTTGGGCAGTAATTGATCCGGTGCCCATTGTCAAACCTTTTAATTCGGATCCCAATAATCCACTTGGTGCTGAGAATCCTACTTTAGGACCGGCAGGAAGTACTTATTTTAAAGTTTTTTACACGGATACTTACATTTATCTTCTGGTAAATGTGAACGACGATGTTCTTGTTCCTTATTGGAATTCAGTTGATTTTCCGAATAAGCCCGGTGACAGCTGGAAATATGATAAGGCAGAGTTCTATTTGGATGTTAACCATGTGTTGAAGGATGGCAATGGTCCCGCTTGGAATGGCGGTGCACAAGATGCCGGTCACCATCAGTTTGCTCCATATATTGCCCCTATCGTAACCAGGGCCGACGGCGTAAGTACTTATGATGAAACAGATCCTGTTTGGGGAACTATTTATGAGAATACTAGAGATGCCAATTTTAACGGTTTTAGTGAAAATAACACCTATGCCTTTAGCCAAATTGGAACAACCGGTTATGTTTTAGAAGCACGTTTTGCCATTTCCGGTTTAACCAACACCGCTGGTGACACGTTTACCGCTGAAACGCTTCAGAACCTTCCAGAGGGGGTTGGTATAGATGTTACCATTGCCGACAATGATGGAGCTGGCAGACAAAGGGCTGTTTGGATGAATGACGGACCTGCTGAGTCGTACAACAATATGGACAATTGTGGTGTGGCTGTATTTAGTACTGAGGAACTAACAGTTGGGTTATTAAATCCTAAAGCGCCTGTTGCAACGGTGTCTGTTTATCCAAATCCTGTTCAAAGTGTCTTAAATGTTAACGGTCTGTTTGATCGTGCGCTCATTTTTAATGCTGGCGGACAAGAAGTTAAATCTATAGGCTATGGTAATGCTATTGACGTAAGCCATCTTCAGAGTGGACTTTACATTGTTCATGTATATGAGAAGGATGTGCTGGTTGGTGTTGCCAAGTTTACCAAGAATTAAGCAGCTGATTTTTTCTATCTAATCAACTGTTCTTTTTTTAGATTGTGTGTTTTTCATAATGTAGGTTCATTTTAAAATGAACCTACATTATTCAGACCTTTGTCTCTTTTAATGGTTTAACTTTCTAGGCGGTTCAGTGAAAAAGCAACAGAAGTTTATATCAATACAAGTTTAAATTTATGAGAAAAAATCATGTAAGTGAGGATGCCCTCCGGCATGCCTCAAAGAAATCTTATCGGTTGATCCGAGTATCACTGATGTGTTTTGTTTTCGGACTTTCGCTGTATGTTGCAAAAGCAGAAAGCTTGTATGAGGATGTTGTTCTTTTACAGCAATCAGGGGCAGTTGTTTCGGGACAGGTTTTTGATACCAATGGTAATACGATTCCAGCAGCCACCGTGGTCATCAAAGGTACTACAAGTGGAGCAGTGACTGATGTCGATGGAAATTATTCAATTCCCAATGTGTCTGAAAATGACATATTAGTCATAAGTTGTTTGGGAATGGAGACCAGGGAAGTAGCGGTGAATGGGCGTTCTCAGGTTAATGTAGTTCTTAATGATGATAGTGTAGGGATTGACGAGGTGGTAGTGGTGGGATACGGTTCTCAGAAAAAGGTAAATCTCACCGGTTCTGTTTCAACGGTTAAGATCGATGACCAGTTAACAAGTCGATCATTACCGAATGTATCGATGGCCTTGCAAGGTAAGGTAGCCGGTTTGGCAATTAGCCAAAACTCAGGCATGGCTGGACGAAATGATGTACAAATGCTTGTCAGAGGTATGGGTACTGTAAATAATGCCAATCCCTTAGTCGTAGTGGATGGTATGC
Organism: Marinilabiliaceae bacterium UBA5213; assembly: GCA_002412555.1. GTDB lineage: Bacteria > Bacteroidota > Bacteroidia > Bacteroidales > Marinilabiliaceae > Geofilum. The sequence continues at coordinate 20,318 of DHVH01000067.1, forward strand.
CCGGAGTTGATATCAACAGAATTAACATGGATGATATTGAGAGCATCTCAGTTTTAAAGGATGCTGCATCAGCCGCAGTTTATGGTTCCCGGGCCGGTAACGGGGTTATTCTGATCACTACAAAATCAGGAAAAAATCAAAAAGAAACGAAAATTAATGCTTCTGCTTCTTATACCATGGGTTTTCCTACCCATGCCTGGGAGATCATGCCTGATTACCCCAGGACTTTAACTCTTCAACAGCGCGATGCGGCAGTTCAAACGCTTCCATCTCAGTTCAGATTTAAGGATGGAACCATTGATCAATGGATGGCATTGGGAATGATTGACCCGGTAAGGTATCCGGGTACCGATTGGTACGATGTTATTCTTAGAGATGCATCTACTCAAAAGTATAACGTTTCTGCCTCAGGGGGAGGCGATAATATCAATTTCTTTATGTCCATTGGCGTTCTGGACGAAAAGGGACTGCTTATCAATAACGACTTTACACGCTATAATGGCCGAATAAATCTAGATGCCAAATTGCATCCAAAGGTGAATGCCGGAGCCAGATTTGATGGCAACTGGTCAGAATTGCTATATGCTGCGGGTGTTGGTGAATTCAATGGTTCCATTGATGGAAATAGCATGCGCTTTGCCATAGCCGGTATAACTCCTTACGATCCTGCTACCGGACGATACGGTGGAGTAATGGCTTATGGGGAAGATCCAATGGCAGCTAACCCTTACAATTCTTATACGACTCGCTTAACGCCACAGAATAGGCAGGAAGCCAATACGGGTGTTTATTTAGACTGGATGCCGCTAAAGGGGCTCACAGCACGTGTTGATTATGGTATAAGTTATTACAATGATTTTCGTTACGAAGCCAATATGCCTAGTCGTGCCTATAACTTTCAGACAGATTCTTATGGTTCCCGGTATTATACAGACAATAATGCTGGCATCACCAACTGGACCAATACAGGCCATAAAACGCAGTTTTCCGGTAGGCTGAATTACGATTGGGCAATCAATGAACATCATGAGGTCAATTTAATGGGTGCCTACAGTGAGGAGTATTGGTATGGTCGCCATCAGATGTCAGGCCGCTTAAATCGCATCCACCCCATATTGCATGAAATTGATGCTGCATCACCCGAAAACCAGTCTACAGGGGGCAACTCTTCTTCAGAGGGATTAACCTCTTACATTGGGAGGGTCAATTACATTGCCTTTAGAAAGTATTTATTGGAGGGAAATATCAGATACGATGGTTCCTCAAAATTTTCTGATGGTCATAGATTTGGGCTATTCCCTTCGGTTTCAGTTGGCTGGATTCTTTCGGAAGAAGGTTTTATCCGTGATCGGGTGGGGGATTGGTTGTCCAATGCCAAGTTGAGAGCCTCCTATGGTAGTCTGGGTAATAACAGTGGAGTAGGCAGGTATGAACAAAGAGAAACGTTAAGTCCTGCGCATTATATTCTTGATGGAGGAGTAGCCTTAGGATATAATAATTCGAAAATGATCAATCGGGAGTTTTCGTGGGAAGAAACTCGTGTCGCCAACTTCGCGTTGGACCTTGGTTTTTTCCGTCAGAAGTTAGCTGCCGAAATAGAATATTATGACCGTTTTACTACGGGAATGATTAGACCTTCAGATATGTCGATACATCTGACAGGTGCCTATCTTGCACCAAGAAAGAATATTGGGGATATGCGCAATAAAGGAGTCGATGTCAATTTAACCTGGCGTGAGAAAGCCGGTGATTTTGATTATTCGGTCAATCTAATTGCTTCTTATAATATCACAGTATTGGAAAAATGGAATGAATATTTGGGTCGTGGAGCCACTAGCTCTGATAAACATGTGTTTGTTGATATGCCCTATGATTATGTGTATGCCTATGAGACAATTGGTATTGCACAAACCTGGGAGGACGTTTTCAATGCTACCCCACAGGGTGCCTCACCAGGAGATTTGTTGTACAAAGATCTTAATGGGGATGGAAAAATAGACGATAATGACATGAGAGCATACCCGGATATACAAAGAGACAGGCCTACTACTAATTTGGGCCTGAACGCAAGTATTGCCTGGAAAGGATTTGACTTAGGAGTCATGTTTCAAGGAGCTGCCGGAAGAAAGACTTTTTGGCTCACAGCGAATAATAATGCTGATGTGCTGAATGAGCGGGCGGCATTGACCTGGGATCACTGGAATTTGCCCTGGTCATGGGAGAACAGAGATGGAGAATGGACACGTTTGGGTGGGACTGGTAACCGAAGACCTTCCACTTTCTACCTTGATAATATGGCTTATTTAAGATTGAAAAACATCCAATTGGGATACAATGTTCCAAATCGTCTTTTAAGTCGTGTTGGAGTGAGTTCGTTACGCATATATAGTTCGATGGATAATTTATTGACTTTTACGAAGTTTAGAGGCCTTGATCCCGAAAAGAGTAATGTTAATGATGGGTATCCACTCGTGAAATCTTTCACCTTCGGGGTTAATATTGGGATATAATAAACACAGGAGATTATGAAAAAAAATAGATTCAAATCAATAGCTATTGGCTTGTTGGCAAGCTTTTCACTGGTTCCTGTTGCATGTACAGATGATATTTTGGAACAGATTCCCTCCGGAGAGTTGGATGCCGGGGAATTCTGGCAGACAGAGGAGGATGCAACAAATGGACTGATGGGTGCTTACAATCATGTGAGAGGCCTTTTTGACAGAGACTATTATTTAGACGGCCATGGTGAATATACTTTTGTCAGGTCTGGTGACGGACAGATGAGTATTAGTTCAACTGGGAATGTTACCAGGGGTGGAGCAGCTTATTTTAGAGGGTTTTACTATCCTGATCCATACTATGGAAATCAGGGATACGGTTCTGCTTTTGATAACTATTATAAGTATGCTTACGGAGGGATACATCGCGTTAACTATGTCATTGATAATACCAAGAGGCTCTTATCCAACGCGACGCCTGAGTCTGCTAAAGAATTAGAAGTCATAATTGGTGAAGCTCGCTTGTTGCGGGGAATGATTTATTTTAGGTTGATCTCTATGTGGGGTGATGTGCCTTATATAGGCAAAGTGGTTTATGACAATGAGGAGGTCGCCAATATTAGTAGGAGTCCGATTAATGTCATTAAAGACTCAATCATTTCGGATTTCTCTTATGCATTGGAAAAGCTTCCGCCTGAAGCATCTCAGCAAGGTAGGGCTGCCCAGCCTGCAGCATTGGCCTTTAGAGGGAAACTGCATCTGTATTGGGCTTCATGGAATGATTATGGATGGCCCGAATTGAAGGATTTTGTTCCAAATGAACAGGAGGCTATTTCTTCCTACACAGCTGCTGCCGCAGATTTTAAAAGAGTAATTGAGGATTATGGACTTGATTTGTTCAGGAATGGTGAGCCTGGTGAATGGGGAGAAATGGGAAAGGCAGATGTGCTTCCTAATTACTATTATTTGTTCACCTCGCAATTTGGTAATGATAATTCTGATGGGGAGATGGTTATGACCTTTAATCATGGTG
>DHVH01000271.1 GCA_002412555.1 Marinilabiliaceae bacterium UBA5213
CATCCCTTATTAGTTTTAATGTAATAGTTTGTTGTTTTTTTATAAATAGCTAATTTTAAGCAACTTGCGCTTTCTGCTTACAGAAGCCTATCTTACTGAATATCATGGATTTTATTACCTAATGACCTTTTAACCTATTAACCTAACGATCTAATGACCTATCGACCTATTGTTAATGAAAAACACGGTTGAATCTGCTCAAAAGAGACAAATAAGCACAAAGATAGCTTAAAATGCCATGTTTACCCATTAATTTTTCGCAACTTTGTAGCTCGAAATTGGCCCCACAACCCATCGCTAAGAACAAGGCTATCAAAACAATATATGAGAGAGAAAAGAGACAATAGATCCGAAGGGATGAATAAAAGGAAACCCTATCCTTCAAGAGAAGGTAGTGACTTTAAAAGCAAAGGTAAAGAGGCCGGCTTTAAAGGAAAACCCAAACGTAAGGAGACGGAAAAAAGCGAAAAACCGCAACCGGAGCATGAATCAGGACTTCCAACATCCCTGCGATTGAACCGTTACATTGCCAACAGTGGCGTGTGTGGCAGACGTGAGGCCGATACGCTTATTGCGAGGGGACTGGTTACCGTTAATGGCAAGGTGGTTACTGAAATGGGTACGCAGGTTAAGCGTTCAGATGATATTCGCTTCGATGGCAAAAAACTCAACCCCGAAGCCAAGGTTTATATTCTTATCAACAAACCTAAGGATATGGTTACCACGACCGCCGATCCTGAAGGACGCCGCACGGTGCTTGATCTGGTGGAAGAGGCCTGTCTCGAAAGGGTATACCCGGTAGGCCGTTTGGACAGAAACACCACAGGTGTTCTGCTCTTGACCAACGATGGTGACTTATCCAAAAAGCTGACCCACCCCTCATCTGAAGTCAAGAAGATATACCATGTCTTTCTGGACAGACCGGTTGCTAAACAGCACATGGACGATATCCGCAAAGGCATTGAGCTGGAAGACGGCGCCATTAAACCCGATGTGGTGAGCTATGCCGACACCAAAGACCATTCGCAGGTAGGCATAGAAATTCACTCTGGGCGTAACCGCATTGTCCGCCGTATTTTTGAGCACCTGGGTTACAGAGTCGAGAAACTGGACCGGGTGTATTTTGCCGGATTAACCAAGAAGACCATTTCTCGCGGTAAGTGGCGCTTCCTGACCAATGATGAAGTTAAATATTTGAAAGCAGGCATTTTGAAATAAAATGATGTGGCAACACAGCTCAGATAAAGCCCATAAATCCACAGCGTTGCATAACCTTTATAAGGGTTTGTGCAACGCTGTTTTTTTGTATAACACAGTTATTTTTCTTTTTGTTGCGCTGTTTTTGCTGCCCCTGTCGCCCTCCGCTGCACAATCTTCACAAAAGCTGACCATTATGGATGCCACCACGCATGAAGCTGTGGCTTTTGCCAATATCCAGTTTGGTCAACAACAGCAAGGAACAGTAAGTAATATCAGCGGTCAATTCAACCTTCCTAACCATTCGGCTATTGATACGCTGCGTATTAGCTGTTTGGGCTACCAGACTTCCATGGTAGCCACCAGGAACCTTGCCAATAACTCAACCATATGGTTGAAACCTGTCGACATAGCGCTTTCAGAGGTCCGAATTGTTCCCGGTGAAAATCCTGCCCATCGCATCATTCGCCAGGTCATCCATCAACGCCCAAAGAACAACCCGGACCTCAATACCTCCTACAGCTGTCTGGTCTACCACAAAATGACTTTTGCCATGGAAATGCCCGACACTTTGCCGAAAGGTGACGAAGCCCATCGCCGACTCTGGGAATTTAACAAGGACAATCATTTTCTGCTCATCGAGTCGGTGTCGGATAAAAAACACTTGCCGCCCGACCGCTCCCACGAGCGCATTATCTCGGGCCGGGTGAGTGGCTTTAAAGAACCTTCCATAGCCTTGCTACCTTCACAATTACAGCCTTTTACATTTTACAACGATTACATCCACCTGCTTGGCACTGATTTTTTAAATCCGCTGACGCAGCAGGGCTTGCGGACCTACCTCTTTCTTCTGGAAGATACCTTGGTTGACACCTCGGGGGACACTATTTTTTACATCTCTTATTCGCCCCGAAAAAACAGTTCTATCAGGGGTCTCAAAGGTTCCCTGCACATTCACCAACCCACTTGGGGACTCAAAACGGTAACGGCAGCCACCCTGGAGGGACAATCGCCCTTTGCCTTATCCATCAAACAAAACTACGCCAGGCATAATGAGGAACAATGGTTCCCCGAGCAGCTGGAGACCCGCTTGCGCATCGACAAAACACTAACAGGGAAATCCTTCCCCTTTCCCTTTATCGGTGAGGGCAAAAGCATGGTGACTGCTATAAAATTAGACCCTGATTTGAGCGATAAGGACTTTTCTTCCATCGAACTGAGTGATGAATCAGGCCATGTCAATGCTCCAAACATAGAAAATTACAGGTACCAGCCCCTGACAGCCCGCGACTCGGCCACTTATCACTTGATCGACAGTCTGGGACGCGCTCACAACTTCGACCGCTTTACCAATCTGCAAAAGAACCTTATTCGCGGCTACCTGCCCATGGGTCCGTTAAACCTGAATCTTTCCAAGTTAATAGATTATAACCAATACGAAGGGTTAAAGCCGGGTGTGGGACTGCAAACGAGTAAACAGCTGTCCGCCAAATTCAGTCTGGAAGGCTTCTACAGCCGCAGCCTTAAGTCGCGCGACAATAATTACGGGGGAGAAATTATTTTGTACCTGAACCCCATCAAGGAAAAGGAGTGGTCACTCTTGGTGGAAAAAGACCTGAATGCAACTGGTGCTTATACATTCCTGGATGGATTTTCGATCAACTCAGATGAGCGCTTTCGCCGCTTTGCCGTGCAAACGGTTGATCTATCCAAACAAATACGCACCGCGTACGCGGCCCGTTTTGTTCCCCGACTAAAAACAGAACTGTTTTATAGGTATGCCCAAATTCATCCGTTTATTGCCTACCCTTTTATCCTTGATGCATCCGTTGATCCCACTTCTCGTTTGTTTACCACCCATGAAACCGGAGTGCTTTTCAAGTGGCAGCCCTTGGCAAAATTTGCTTATTCCGACTTAGGTCTCACCCCCTTAAAAAATGAGTTTCCGACGGTGTGGTCAAATTTCTCCTATGGCAGGGGGATGGCCGACCAATCCCTGGAATATTATAAAGTAGAAACCCAATTGGAAAACACCTATCGACTTTCCCCATCCATCACCGGCTCAGTCAGAATGACCGGCGGCCACTTGTGGGGCAACCATACGCCTACGCACTTATACAGCGCCTTTGGCACGCACAACAACCTGCTTGGAATTGAATCAAGGTATTCGCTGGCCACCATGCGCCCCAACGAATTTGCAGCCAATACTTTTTCTTTGCTGTTTTTAAGGACTACCATCCCCACCCGTCTCAACCATCCGGGTAGCTTTAAGCCCACCATAACCCTGTCCACATCGGCCGGCTGGGCCAATGTCAACAACAACTATGCAAACAAGGTGCAAACTTTTAACAAGGGCTACTATGAATCCGGCATCTATTTTGGTAACCTATTTAAACAGATGATCCTGAAATATGGCCTGGCCGTCCACTACCGCTACGGACCTTACCGACTCCCAAAGGAAATGGATAACTGGTCGTTTAAATTCGGCCTTGAAATTGGCATCTAGGAGAAAAAAGGGAATGCCGCAATCAATTAAGAATTAATTTTGACACTCCCCCCTCTCTTATATCCGGCAAATTAAAATTCACCGAAAACTACTAACTAAATAAAGAAGCTCTTGTTTAAAGTTCTCTATAACTGCTTCAATGACACGGCAAAACCTCCACCTCCTGCCATGTCAACCTGAAGAACATCCCCCATTTTTAATTTTTTGATGGTAATGCCATAGCTGGTAGGGTTTNNAAAGTCCCAATCGGCATCCCTCTCATCGGCATAAATGGTTGCCTCATAACTCACCCCCTCATCCAGAAAACTCAAATCAACTTGCTGACTCCTTGGGGCTTCATTGGTAATACCCCCTACAAACCAATCATTCGAATGCTTATCCTTACGAGCGGTGACACAAAACGCACCTATTTCCGCATCCAGCACCTTTGTGTCTGCCCAATCAACTGGTACATCCCTGATAAACTGAAAAGCTGGATGGCCTTCATAGTTTTCAGGCAAATCAGCAGCCATCTGTACCGGACTGTAAAACACGACATACAAGGCCAACTGGTGGGCCAGGGTTGATTTTACCCTGTGCTTAAAATCATAAGCCTTTCGCTCCTCAATGGTGCTGAGTTGGGCATAGGCAGCATTGACCGTATTCAGCAACTGCAAATCAAAAATCCCGGGTGTATAATCCATGGGACCCGCCAAATTTCTGGTAAATGGTAAAATACTGTGATGATTCAATGCATTACCAGAGCTCCAGGCGTTGAATTCCTGGCCCCGCATGCCTTCTCCCGTCATTAAATTGGGATAGGTACGCGAAATACCACTGGGCTTGATGGGCTCATGTACATTGAGACTAATCTGATACTCAGCGGCCATTACAACGGCATCGTTGTAATGATTCACCATCCATTGGTCATAATGAAACTGACCTTCAACTTTGGTCACATAGCCCGACTTAATACTGGAAATTCCATTTTCCTGGTAATACCGGTAGGCATCCTCCATCTGATTCATGTAATTCACCACTTGTCCACCGGTTTCATGGTGACCAATCATCTGAACACCCCTTGCCTGCGCATAAGCGGCAATTTCCTGCATATCAAAATCCGGATAGGGTTGCGTGAAGCTAAAATTTCGCCAACCATCCCAGCCGTAATTCCACCCTTCCACCAGTACCCCGCGGATGCCGTTCTCAGAGGCAAAATCAATGTATCGCTTGACATTGGCAGTATGGGCACCATGGTTCTCACTGCGCTCCAATTCCCAGGTAGATCTTTTTACATGCATTTCCCACCAGATGCCCACATACTTCATGGGCTCAATAAAGGAGACATCGTCCAGTGCCAGGGGTTCATTTAAATTAAGTATCAGGCTCGACTCAATTAAATCGCCGGGTCTTTTGCCTATGGTAATGGTGCGCCATGGCGTTTGAAAGGGCAATTCTACCTTTGCCAGATAACCCTCAGAGGGGGCGGGACTGATCGTTATTTCCAAACTTTCAGGATTTAGGCATAAGGAGGAGCCGGGATAATTCCAAATGGCAGCTTCATGTATGCTCAGGTAGGTACCCTCCGGTGTTTTCATCGTCACCGGTGTATTAAAACCGGTTTCGCAGGCAAAATGGGTGGCATGTCCTTCGGGGGCCGACTGGTTGCGCAACTCAACGGTGACTTCACTCAGTTTGGTATTTTGATAAATGTATTCATCGTTTTCCCAACAGGGCGCCACCCACCAGGCAGTGTTGTCAGATGCCATATTGAACTGGGTTGCCTCTTCGGTAATGAAGGCTTCACCCTCTCCAGGTAATTCATAACGGAATCCTATGCCATCATTAAAAACTCTAAAAACTATTTTCAACGACCGGCCAGCCTCCTTCGTGACCAGAAGCTCCAATTGATTATAGCTGTTTTCAATTTCTGAAAACTGTCCCCATACCGGCTCCCACACTTCTGAAAAAGAACTTTTCCTGGCCGATTTCACCAAAACATTTTTGGTGAAATCGAAGGTGTCAACCACTATTCCAAGAGCTGCATCACTCACCAACAACTCGGCTCCACGGTAAAGACTGTATTTGATTACCCCTACCGAATCCAACCTCACATTAAGACTAAGACCCTCATCAGGCGACTGCAATTCAAATTTATTTTGCGAAATTGTGCCACACGACCATAAACCCAACACCGTTAAAACAACTATAAAATATCTCATTACTCGCTAACTTTAAAAATTAAATACTGATAATTTTCCAATTCCAGATTTTGACCCAGACTGACAGCTGCACCAGTCAGCTCATCGGTCAAGGTCTTATTTCTGAGCAGTTCGGGCAATTCAACTGTGGCCAAGGCATTTCTGGTATTGGCAATTACCGCGACCTTTTCCTGACCGTACTCTTTCATGACCAGCCAAACATTGCTGTTTCCTTGCCAGGTGGTATTTCCTTTTCTTAGCGCGGTGCTGGTGTTATAGGTTGTCATTATTTTTTCATACATAGCTGTGACCTCCGGATTTTGGTTCCAATTCACTACAGAAGTATTAAAGAAAGAAACGGTCCCGCTTATGCCTGCCTCCTGTGAACTATAAAGCAAGGGCACTCCATCACTGGCAACCATGACCACAAAAGCGCTGAGCGCAGCCTTTTGCCCACCAAACAAGGTCACAGGCGTTGCTTCCCAGGCTGAATAATCATGATTGGTGGTAAAGCGCAATAGGTGCTTGCCCGCTGGTATGGTAGCGTTCTCAGAATTGTTGACATCCATGATGTGCTTCGCCGTTTGCTGATCTACATAAACCCTTTTGAGCGCATAATAAAAGTCCCAGGCATAAACCATATGAAAACCTGCGTCCAAATGATCTCTTCGAATACCTTCAGCCAAATGAATTAAAGTACGTCCCTGAATGGCATCCAGCTCTGTAATGGCCTGTCTCCAAAAACTAAAGGGCACAAAATCAGCAGCATCGCATCTAAACCCATCTATATTCGCATTGATCACCCAATACTTCATGGCATCAATCATGGCCCGTTTCATCGGAATACTCTCAAAATTCAAATCGGCCACATCCTGCCAGTCTGTGTCTGGCGGAATGATAATATTACCGGCGCCATCCTGCGAGTACCACGACTTATTCTGAATCCATGGATGGTCCCATGCCGTATGATTAGCTACCCAATCGATAATGACCGCCATACCTCTGGCATGTGCAGCATCAACCAGCGCTCTGAAATCTTCCAAAGTGCCAAATTCAGGATTAACCTTTGTATAATCCTGAACGCTGTAGGGTGAATTAACCGATTTTTCTTGTCCAATAGGATGAATGGGCATCAGCCACAAAACATTTACTCCCAAATCCCTGATGCCATCTAAACGCTCAATGATTTTTAGGAAGGCACCGGAAGAACCAAACAATCTGGGGTTCATTTCATACATCACAATATCCTCTGTTGCCGGAACACCGGCAAAAGGGGTAGGATTGTAATTTTCATCAACAGGGGTTTCAGGTTCCTGACCGATATCTATAATATTGGTTTTATCTTCGGAACAGGATGAAGAAGTGAACAACATAAACATCAGCATCAGCGATATAACCCGATAACCGATGGCTGATACCCAACCTTCTCTGCGCCCAATCGCGTCAGCACTCCTTAATAAGGGGTCTGTCGCTTTTCTTTCTTTCTTCAATGTCTTCATTCTCATATCGATTTTATTAGTTTTCGGCCTTTTGCTCGATCCAAATAAAAGATTTATCCAGTCCGATCCATAAGCAATTTGACATGAGTGGCTCCGCTCGTTTTAGCAGAAGATTACCACTCATGCAATTGTTAACTTAGTCATCTACAATTCACTGCTCGATCTCCAGTTGATTAATTCCAATTCATAGAAATTACCTACTGAGGTGTCGGGGATGTGGTGGCCAGGCCCATCTTCAGACCCTCCATCCAAATTATCCTGATGGTACCACCAGTCGACACCATCTCTAATCAATCCAAATTTAAACTGGTCTGCCAGTGAGGTTCCTGCTACAAAATCTGCAGGATTAAGCATCATATAATGTCTGCCTGGCTCTAATTCAGTGGTAGCCCATTTTGTCTCATCACTGCCATTCCATCCATTGATGAAACCATACAACAATATTTTTGGGTTTTCAGGTGTATTTTCAGGCAACTGGATGCGCAACATAATTCTACCTGCAGGCACATCCGGCCATGCCAAAGGCAAAGAGGCAATCAGTTCACTGCTCATTCTCCAACCGAGAATTTGCAACTCGTATGCTTGCCCTGCGGCCGTCTCTGTCAAATAATATCCTGCACCATCTTCATTGCCACCATCTTCATTCGACTGGTGGTACCACCAGTCCACACCATCCATGATTAATCCAAACTTAAACTGATCCGCTAAAGATGTTCCCTCTGCAAAGTCAGCCGGATCAAGCATGAAATAATGCTTAGTTGCGGAGAGTGGAACCGATTTCCATTTCGACTCATCACTGCCATTCCAACCATTGACATTACCGTAGAGCAGTATTTTTGCATCCTCAGGAGTGTAATTGGGCAATTCCAGACGAAGCATAATCTTTCCGGCTTCTGGTGAAGGCCATTCCCCATTTGGATCTGGATCTGGATCTGGCTCCTCGCATTCTGAAGCCCATTTTTCTACTTCACCTACCAGACGATCACCAAGGGCAATGTTTTGATTCCGACTAACACTTGTACAATCAAGAGCCCTTTCCGCTCCACTTTGTGAAGCCACAAAGTGGTAACCATCACTTAAAGTTTTTCCATCAACAAAAAGTGCAGGGTTCAGGTAAATACCATGTCGATAGGAGGTGTTGGGTGAAACACTCAATTTCCACTGGTCATCGCCAATTGCGCTTTCACCCCCGTTAAAATCACCAACTATATAGATGGCTTCACCCGACAAGGTGCTTCTGGGCGTAATCAGTTCTATCAAAAGCGCCCCGGACTGTAACTCAAACTGATTTTTTTCGTGTTCAAAAACCAGTGCTTCGTCATCCTCGCTACAGCTGGTAAGCAATAGACCAAACGACATGAACAGCAAAATATATTTTATAATACTCATTGCTTATATTTTAAATGATACATCATTGAAAAATTAATTGTAACCGGGTACTTGAACCAAGCCGGGATTGGAAGACAAAGCTGTTTGCGGTAAAGGAAACCACTCATACCTACGATCCCGTTTTTCAGGTAGGCTAACGCCATCGTCATTGGCTCTTCCAAAAAACCACCATTGACCCTGGGTAAACTTATCAAAACGACGTAAATCGGTACGTCTCCGTCTACCCTCATTCAAGTATTCCAGACCCCACTGACCCAACATCCAGTCCATGTCAAAGGCATCAAATCCTGGACCGGGCTGATCTTGTACAGATGTCCAGTCGGCAGCCGTAAAATAACGCTTGCGCACTTCATTCACCAAAGTTTTGGCGCCGCCGGCATCACCAGCCCTCATTTTACATTCGGCCAACATTAAATAAACTTCTGCCAAACGGAATTCTACTTCACCTGAATTGCGATAATCCTTGCCACTGGCTATAGGATAAATAGGATATTTAACCAAACGAAAGCCGGAATTGGTCTCGCCCCATCGAGAGGACATCACAGTGGCCAAATCTTTTCCCAGTCCTTTGAAAGTACCTACCTGATCCACATAAACCAAGGGTTCACCATCCCGGTCGGCATCAGCCAACATAACATTGCCGGTACCGTAATTCTCACGCATTTCACCCATCAAAAACATACCTGAATACGAATCGGTAGTCACATCATAGATGTAAGGTGCTTTTCTGATATCCTTATCGTGAATACGGTCAAAAGTGGCACCTAGTTGGTCATTGTAGGGTGCATCCAAAAAGGATTTTGGCGAACCTCCAGCCAATACCGATGCAGAATTGTCTTTGGATGGGGTTAGGATGACACAGTTCCATCCACCCACCTGCTCTGAAGCAAAGTAATTGTTAACATTATAAGGATAAAAGGGTTGACCGCGCATCCAGCCTCCCTCTAGTTGTCCAACCTGATTGACGAAGGCGAAAACAACTTCGGAAGAACTTAAATTATCAATTCCATATACGTCCCTATGATCTGCTTCCAGACTATAATTACCATAATCTCCGTTGATGATGGCCTGACTTAAAACGGCACATTCAGCGTATTTATCTTCGTTGATAAAGGTATTGGCATTCAGCAGCAAACGCGCCTTCAGCATCCTGTTCATGGCTTGGTTCATCCTTCCGGATGAACCAACTGGAAGCTGATTAACGCTGGCATCCAAATCCTCCATGATAAAATCATAGACTTTTTTACTCCCCTTGCCAAAATCAACATCTGCAGATGGCGGAATATTACTGGTCACCTGATTGTTAATAGGAAGTGCACCGCCCCATATTTCAAAGATATTGTAATACGCCCAGGCTCTCAAGGTTTGCACCTCAGCCTTATAGGAACTCAACTGCGCCTCGCTCATGTTAAGCGCAGAAGCATTGATCGAAGAAAAATCATTCAAGGCATTGTTACAAAAACCTATGGTTAACCATGCCCTGTTCCAGGCATCTTCTATGATTTGCGATTGCGAGTTCCATGTATGCGTCGAAAGTACATACTTATGTCCCTCATCGTATCCCCATAAACCACCATTCCAAATTCGCCAGGAAATTTGATCACCTGAAAACTCCTGCAGATAGTAAAAATATTCAATGTAGCCATAAAAGGCTTCATTGTATATGCGCGCCACCACTCCCTTAACACTTGACTCGTCCTGATAATAAATATCCGAACTCAATTGGTCAAATGCTTCTTCTTCCAGATCCGTGCATCCCTGAATCATCCATCCCAGAATGATAAACAGAAAACTATATTTTATAAATTTCATCAGTAAATCTTTATTTAAAATTAATAGTTAAGCCCATGCTCAGTTGTAAGGCCGTAGGGTAGGCAGATCCCGTATCTACGCCAGGCTCTAGGCCGTTCACCTGAACAATGGAGGGGTCATTACCGGTATAGCCCGTTAGTGTATAAACGTTTCTGGCCGAAGCAAAGGCCCTTATTCTGCTGATAAACCTGTTCTCCAGATTGTTTCGCATAGGAAGGGTATAACCCAAAGTCACATTTTCTACTTTCAAATAATCACCTTTTTCAAGGAAAAAGGAGGACAAGAATGCACCATCCTTTGTTACATCGGCATACTCGGTATAAGCTTCACGCAATACATTGGCTGTTCCTGACATTTTTAGTCCCATACCATAGCGTCGGTAATTCATAATATCAAAACCGAATGCTCCACGTAAAAAGATCCCTAAATCAAAGCCTCTGTACTTGAGTGTATTGTTGAATGATACAAACGAAGTGGGTACACCATTGCCAATAAATCGCTTATCTTCAAGCGTCTCACTTCCTTTGGGAACCATCTCCCCATCTTTATTGTAGATGAGCAAATCTCCGTTGGTACTTATGCCGGCATGCTCATAGCCATAAAATTGGCCTATTTTTTGACCCTCTTCTACCCTAAACAAAAACTCAGATGTGCCCACTCCGGGCTTCTGGTACAGCTCAAGAAAAGAAGCATGATAAATCTCGTTCGAAAGGGTTTCCAGCTCAGTGGTACCATAAGAATAATTAATGGCCGAACTCCATGAGAAATCACCAGCCTTAATCACATCTCCATTAAGTGCCACTTCGAGTCCCCTGTTACTAATGGTACCAACATTCACCAATATCGTGTTATAGATCATAGGAGGCTGTGGTGCCTGATAGGTATAAAGCAAGTCCTTGGACGATCGGTCAAAGACCTCTACTGACCCACTCAGACGATTCCAGAACATAAAATCGACGCCAATATTCGTATTCACGCCTTTCTCCCATTTCAATTCCGGATTAGGATTAATGCCGGGACCAAATCCTGTCACCCACGCCCCATCCATGTAATATTGACCACCACTTGAATAGGTTGAAAGCGAGCGATAAGCATCGAAATCGGAACGTCCTGTAACACCGTAAGACACACGCATTTTTAGGCTGTTGACATTGGAATTGTTGATTAAACCGGTATTGGTCAACTCAACCGCTACCGATGCCGCAGGGAAATAGCCCCATTTATTCTCATACCCAAATTTTGTACTGCCTTCATGGCGCACAGATGCAGAGGTAAAAACGACGTCATTAAAATTGTAATTGACGCGTCCAAAAAAGCCAATCAACTTGCTCAATGATTTTCCAGTGGTCATACTTGCCCTACCTTCTCCAAGAAAGGAACCGGACTGCATATTGTGCCACAAAAAATTGTCGTAAGCAAAATCGCGGTTCTCCATCTGACGGTTTTCCCATGTAAAGTCCTGATAGGAGTAACCGCCTATAACTTTGAAACTGTGACCGTTATTCTCAAAATCATAACTGGTTAACCATTCAAATATTTGATTTTGCCATTTTTGGTAGCGCAAAGCCGCTCTTCCTCTATACCCTTCTTGCTCCGACTCAGCAGTGGTGGAAGGCACAAAATCGTGCTGATTCAGATCATTGTACTGCAAGGAGTAAGTTACACCTGTGCTGAGATTGTGAACAGCAGATTTTATCAGTGACACCTTAACACCGGAATTGGCCAGCAGAAAAATACGATCGCCCCCCCGCACACGTGAAGTCAATTCTTCAACGGGATTGCGTGCACCCGTTGGCGATGTGGGATGGTAATAAGAGCCATCTTCATTAAAAATTGGCATGGTAGGATTAATGGTTATGGCATTGTCGAACTGACCATTTTCACCCCATATTTCATTGACCTTCCTGCCATTCAGGCTCCCTGTAAACTCAACCAAATCATCAATCGCACGCTGGGTAATTGCAAAACGACCGCCAATCTCCTTTCTTTCATTGGCAATATCCAGGCTCGTTGCCTTTTTATAGTTGAACGAAGCGGCGTATTGCCCCGTCTCGGTGCGACCATCAACCGACAAGTACTGGTTGTTGTCGTACGAAAAATCACGCAACAACGCAGAGTACCAGTCTGTAGAAGCTCCATAATCATGCCCCCTTCTTGAGCGTCTAAACTCATCCGGTGAAAGGATATCAGGCTTATTATTCGCCAAATTAATCCCAAACCAGCTATCATAGGTAACGTTAACCGTACCAGCAACACCACTTCCCTGACGGGTGGTAACTAAAATAACACCATTGGC
>DHVH01000260.1 GCA_002412555.1 Marinilabiliaceae bacterium UBA5213
CACCCATGATGTCTATTATTTCTATGAGGGAGTAAGGTATATAACTTCTGAAATGCTAAAAGATGGTGCGGGGGAATTTGAGCCTTTAGGTTCTTCATCGGCCAACTTTGATACTTACACAGTAAAATGCGGAAGTACCATTTACGCTTACGTTTTGAACCGAGGCTTCTCCGGAAGAAACGGCCAACTGACTATATCTTCGTTAGTTGCGAATAAGTCTTATTACATACAGGCATTTAACACTGAAAGTGGTGCGGCCGGCAACAAAGGCACGGTTTTATCCAATGGTACAGGACAAATTGGCCTGACTGAGGTGACGATACCAGCCCGTCAAGGCATGGTCTACATCCTTTCAGAAGAGGAAAGGCCTGAGCGTGAGGCTCAAAATTACATCGATGAATTGTTTATCCCTGCTGAAAGCTTTTCTAATTCAAGTGGTGTCTCAGTGACGCCTGGCACGGATGAGGAGGATGGCCAGATGGTGACCAATATTGAAGATGGAACGTGGTTGTCCTATAGCAATATAAATATTCCTGAAACAGGAAATTATATTGTGGAGTATCGTGTTGCAAGCCTAAATGGCGGACTGTTGCAAATAGAAGAGGGCGGCAACCCAGATAATGCCTATGGAAATATTCAGATACCTGCCACAGGAGGCGATGCTGAATGGGTAACCGTAAGTCATGAAGTGACCCTTCAGAACGGGATCCAGAATTTTGGAATTAAGGCTTTGGAAGGTGGTTGGAATTTTAATTGGTTCAGGTTTATACCTGAACAATCCACTTTCTTAAACAGTTTGAAAAGAAATGATTTTTACCTCGGTGTAATAGTTGCCCAGAGTCAAAATGAGGAAATCTCGTTTTTCGCCAACACACCTTCTCCCGAAAGGGTTAAAGTATCCGTTTATAGCATAGAAGGGCAGATCATTGTAGGACCAAAATGGATTGAATTAACCACAGGCAGGCATGTGCTTCGCTCGGGAAAACCGTTGCTTCCTGGTTTTTATGTGCTTTCCTTGCATTCGGACAAGGGTGGGGTTTTGGCTGAGAAGTTTTTAGTAAAATAATTCATTAGTTTTATGGAAAAAATAACAATAGATGTTATTTCTATTTAAACACTATGAATTATGCTACGATTTAGGGTTTTCTTCATTTTATCATTTTCTTTTGTTGCCCTTTCCTATGGTCAGGAGACCACTTACTCAATTGAGCAGAATATAAGTTATTACGATGAGCGTTTTCCATCCGATGGCTATATGGTTGAGCGCTGTTTATTGGATTTGTATTATCCTTTAAATAGTCAAGGCTACCCAACAGTTGTATGGTTTCACGGTGGTGGTTTAACCTCCGGCAACAAGGAAATACCAGAAGCTTTAAAAGAAAAGGGGGTGGCCGTTGTTGGGGTAAATTATCGACTTTTCCCCAAAGTTAACGCACCAAAGTTTATCGATGATGCCGCAGCCGCAGTCGCTTGGGTTATTAACCATATTGAAGACTTTGGAGGTGATCCTGCTTTAGTCTTTCTTTCAGGGCATTCGGCCGGTGGCTATCTTTCCATGATGGTGGGATTAGATAAAGGCTATTTGGCACATTTTGGTGTTGATGCTGATCGCATTGCAGGACTGATACCATTCAGTGGTCATACCATTACCCATTTTACCGTTCGAGAAGAGAGAGGCATACCGGGTACACAGCCTATTGTGGATAATTTGGCACCCTNNGAAATGACGCCCCGCCACTTTTGCTCATCACAGGAGACAGGGAACTGGAAATGCTTGGCAGGTATGAAGAAAATGCCTACCTGATGCGAATGATGAAAATAGTCGGCCATGAAGATACCCGCCTATTTGAACTGGATGGTTATGGCCATCAAATGGCGGAACCTGCCTTCCCTTTATTGTTGAACGAGATAAATAGGATTAAGAGTGCTACCAATAGCACAGGGGTAACTTTAAACGGGACAACGAAATAACTGGTTCCTAAGTATTGGAAAGTTTCTAAAAGGAGTTGTTATATGAGCCTGCATAATCAGAGGGGTTCATATTGAATTGTTTATGGAAGCATTTTCTGAAATACTTCACATCGTTAAAGCCTACATTGAGGGCAACCTCGGGGACTGACATGGTTTTAGTCCCTAACAAGGTTGCTGCTTTTTTGAGGCGAATGGTTCGGATGAAAGGGTTAACAGACAGGCCTGTGAGCGCTTTTATTTTCCTGTAAAGGGTTATCGAACTCATGTTCATTTCAGAAGCAAGTCTGGTTACATCGTAGTCTGAATTGTCTATATGTGTTTCGATAACCTGATGTAACTTATTCAGAAATTGCTCGTCTGCGGACGTGATCCCCATTTCTGATGGCTGGGTTTTGAGATTGGTTATAAACCTTTGCTGCAGACGCTTCCTTGACTCTACAAGGTTGCTGATTCTGGCCAGCAATATTTCCGGATTAAAGGGTTTTGCCACATAATCATCCGCACCGGTATTTAGTCCCTTTACCATCATGTCTCCAGAATTGAGGGCCGTCAACATGAGCACAGGAATGTGGGAAGTAATGAAATCTCTTTTTATGTGCTTACACAATTCCATGCCGTCCATTAAAGGCATCATAATATCAGTTAGAACCAGGTCAGGAAGATGATTCTGGATTTTTCCCAAGGCTTCTAAGCCATTTTCAGCAAAAACTAATCTATAGTGATCAGAAAGTAAAATTTTCAGTAAATCACGTAATTCTGCATTGTCCTCAGCTATCAAGATAGAAGGTTTGTTTTTTGATGTTTTAGTATTTTCTCCCTTTAGCTCCTCTGGCACCAATACACCCTCTTTCCGGTAGTCTTCCTTTTGGGAAAGGTTAAACTCCGTGACGGTGTATGGAAGCTTTACAGTGAAAATGGTGCCGCGGTCTGGTGCACTATCAATAAAAATGGTGCCTTGGTGCAACTCTACCAGTTGCTTAGTCAAGTAGAGTCCAATGCCATGTCCTTTTCGAGAGGTGTTTTTTTCCTGAACCCTGAAGAATCGGTTAAATATATTTTGAATGTTTTCCTGATCAATGCCTCTGCCTGTATCGGAGACTTTTATGATGATGCCTGGTTTATGTTTTAGGAGGGGCTCATTTTCAACTTCCAGGGTTATATTGACATTTCCGTTGGGTTTATTGTATTTTATGGCATTTGAGATCAGGTTACGCATGATTTTATCTAAATCATCCGGAGAAAATGGGAATAGGTAGGTGGGTGTCGAAGAGGAAAAGTCAATGGAGATGTTATTGTTAGTGGCATACTGATGAAAATCTTCTGAGATGGTCTTTATATAAGCAATGATATCACTGTAGCTATATTCTGCTTTTTTCTGTTGTTCTTCAATTTTTTGCGAGTCTAGTAACTCGTTAATCAACCTCATTAAGGCTTTCGTGTTTCGATGAATGATTTGAAGCAGACGTGAATCTTCATTGTTGTTCTGGATGAGTTTTTCAACCGGGGCCATTATCAACGTTAACGGGGTGCTTAGCTCATGCGAAATATTGATGAAAAAATCAGTTTTAAGTTTTGAAAGTTCCTCAGCCTTTTCTGCCTTGAGGCGCTCAATTTTGAGTTTGTCTACGTATCTGGCTTTGACTAGGGCATAGGTCCATATAAACCTCAGAAGAAGGGTTATGGCCAATAGGTATAGGATATAGGCGGCGGTCGTCTTCCAGATGGGCGGTGTTATTGTCAGGAAAATGTAACTTCCTTCTTCATTCCAGAACTGATCGTTATTAGAAGCCTTAACCCTGAATTTATATTCACCTGGACTGAGATTGGTATAAGTGGCCATTTTTTGGTTGGATACATAGCGCCATTCACTGTCAGCATTTTCCAGTTGGTAGGCATAATTATTTTTCTGGGGGTTGATAAAATTGAGGGCACTGAAATAGAAATTAACTGAAGCCGCTGCTTTATAATTGATTACAATAGTGTCTCCTGAATTGAGGTGATGCTTTTGGCGCGTGTCGGGTGCAAAGGCAATATCTGTGATGTAAACAGGCGGAGCCTGTTGGTTGGTCGTTATGTCATCGGGATTGAAATAAACCAGTCCCTCCGAAGTGCCAAAAAATAAAAGGCCCTCTTTGTTTTTATAAGCTGCACCGGGATTGAAGAAGTTGCCTGGTAAACCATCGTAATTGAAGTAGTTTCTTGTTTCTTTTGTTTGTTGGTTATAACTCGCTAAGCCATTCGAGGTGCTGATCCAAAGATGGCCATTATTATCCTCCAGTATCCCAGAAATAATATTATTAGGTAGATCAATGCTGTCGTTGTAATTAATGAAGGAATCGGTTTGGTCATCATAACGATGAATAGCCATGTTGGTGCCAACCCATAGTTGATTTTTGGAGTCCTCAAGTAATGCGTAAATCCAATCACCGGTGAGATTCTGTGTTTTTGAGTAGTTTTTTATGCTAAAATTGGTCGTGTTTATCCGATCTAATCCTTCATAAGTCCCCAGCCAAATATACCCTCTGTGATCTTCAGTTAATGTTAAGGTGAAATTACTGCTGATTGAGTTTTGTCCAGCCTGATAAAGGAATTGTTTGAAAGTGCCATCAATGGGATTAAATAAATTTAATCCACCTCCGTTGGTGGTCACCCAATAATTTCCTCTGGAATCTTTAAGAATGTCTCGAACATCATTGTTGCCCAAAGAGCGGGGGTCCGCTTGATTGTTTTTCCATGTTATTTTGTCTTTCCCCGGAATGTATAGGTTAAGACCGGTTAAGAAACCTCCTGTCCATAAATTGCCATTACTTTCTAAATACATGGCGAGAATGGCGTCCTCAGTATATTTGAAATGGTACTTGCTTTGGTCAGGAAGTATGAAGTGGCCGTTTTTGCGATTGTAAATGTTGAGACCGCCTCCGTCGGTACCAATAAAGAGATGACCTTCATCGTTTTCAAGCAGCGCAGAGATTCTGCTGTGTGTAAGTGTGTTGTTTAGTAATGGGTTCCGGACTATTTTGTTGAAAACTTGTGTGTTGTTATTAAGGGAATAGTTCACGCCGCCTCTTTGAGTGCCTACCCAATAATTGCCTTGCCTGTCTTCGAAAAAACATTGGATATTGTTGTCATTTAAAGATTCCGGATTTCTTTCGTCGGCGACATAGCTGATGATCTCCATCTCTTTATTGATCATTTTGTGAAGTCCATACCGATTACTGCAGAACCAGAGATTTCCCTCGCTGTCACTATTCATATACCATACCCAATCTTCTTCAAAAGCATATTTTTTATTGCCTGGTGGTGTGTATCTATTAAACGTTCCTGTTTCTTTATTGAATAGGTCGAGTCCGTTTTCGTTGCTCACAAAAATGCGTTGATATTGGTCCTCACGTATGGCATAAATGAAATTGGAACGCACAGAACTTGGATGCTCCTTTCTATAATTCATGGTTGTTTGGGTCGCTGGGTTAAAGCAAAAGAGTCCTTCAGATTTTGACCCCATCCATAAAAGATTATCGCTATCAAAAAAAAGTTCTGTGATATTGCCAAGATGAAGACTTTCCCCTTTTTCATCCTGAATGTTGGTCTGGATTAATAAGTCCTTTGCTTTATTGTATGCCCAAATGCCGTGATTCCCCCAACTGATGTAAATTTGGCCATTATGACTTTTTGCTATGGCAGGCACGTAGTATTCATAAGTAACCCGTGGTGCCTGTCCCTCATTATGCACCAGGCCAATCCGAGAAAAATTACCTCTTTCTTGCTCGTACCTGTTTAGGCCTGCATTGGTGGCCACCCATAGATTCTGCTCATCGTCTTCTAGAACTGAAAAAATAACATTTCCTGATAATGAGGTGGAATCCTGGCTGTTATGCAGAAATGTTTTAAGGTCAACGCCATCATAGCGTTGTAAGCCGTTTTCGGAGGCAAACCAAAGAAAGCCCAGATGGTCCTGTGTTATTTCAATAATGCTGTTATGGTTGAGTCCGTCGTTGGCAGTAATGTGTCGAAATGAAAGTGGGTTGCTTTTATTCGGCATCACAGGTTGTGAGAGAATTGAAATCAATGCTATTAGGATGAGCAAACCTTTCATAATCTTCTGAATGTTATCCATTGTAACAATAACTTCTCCTGCTTGGTTGTCTACAATATCGCCTGAAATTTACTAAATATTAACAGCACAACTTATATCATTACATACTTTTTGATTGTATGATGATTTTTAAGCATAAAATGATAGAATAGTATTATATTCAAGGAAAGGCTTTGATACAATTATTAATTTAATTTTACACATAGGGAATGTGCAAATACTAACTTAATGTTCATTTAATCAGCGTCTTGTCGCCTGTTAGGTTCAAAAGGCAGCTCGATTTTGAAAGAAATACCCCCCTAAAAGGAAATAAATTTTCCCATCTTCTAATCCTGTGTGTGATAAATTTGCATCAATAACATGTTAAAAAGGGTTTTCTTATTAAGGACATGAAGTTCCTGTTGATCTATGGAGGTAGACAGGTTTTAAAGTAAATACAAATTATAACTATTAAACTTAACGATTTATGAAAAAAATGCTTCGATTATTTCTCGTTTTGTTCTTTATGGCCGCCCATCTAATGGTTTTTGGTCAGGAAAGAGTTCTGACGGGAACAGTTACCGATTTAGATAATCTTCCTTTACCGGGAGTTACGGTTGCGGTTGAAAATACCACTAAAGGTACGATTACAGACATCGATGGAAATTATCGAATTTCTCTGGGAGAAGGAGAGTCCATGTTGTTGTTTTCTTTTATCGGTTTTGACAATTTAAGGGTCGATGTAAGCGGACAAAGCGTAATGAACGTTGTGTTGAAGGATGCCATTCTTGGCCTGGATGAAGTCGTGGTTGTTGGTTATGGTACCATTCGCAAAAGTGATCTGACAGGGGCTGTTGGTCGCGTAGGCGGTGATGAACTCAATACGATGGCTACGGCTGACCCGGTTAGAAGTCTTCAGGGAAAACTATCAGGGGTGGATGTGGTATCCAATTCGGGAGAACCCGGTAGTGGAACCCGAATTCGTGTTCGTGGAATTGGAACGATCAACAACAGTAATCCGCTTTATGTAGTGGATGGCTTCCCAATGGGCCATATGAGCAACGTGGATCCATCCAACATCGAAAGTGTTGAGGTGCTCAAAGATGCATCCGCCACCGCTATTTATGGTTCACGTGGTGCCAATGGTGTTATTCTTGTTACTACAAAAAGTGGCAAAAAGGGAAAGGCTGCATTCAATGTCAGTAGCTATGCCGGTGCTCAAATCATTACAGAGCGCATTGATATGGCCAATGCATACGAATTCGCTACGCTGCGAAAAGAAGCCTATGCCAATGCCGGGGTCATTGCTCCTAATATTGAGATGTTGGACTATGTAATTGATAATCAGCATGTAGGTACCGACTGGCAGGAAGAGTTGTTTCGTATAGCACCTATCCAAAACTATTCTGTTTCAGCTTCTGGTGGAACGGATGCTGTAACCTACAATATTGGTGGTACCTATAATTCTCAGGAGGGAACCATTAAGAATAGTGGAATTGATAAATTGTTCCTCTTTTCAAATACCAAGTATCATTTGTCCGAAAAGGTAACCTTTGGTTCTAACCTTAGCTATACCTTTTATGAGAAGAACAATAACAACAATAGTGACTATGGTGGATCCATCACGGATGGTCTGCAAATGGATCCTCTGACGGTGGCCTGGGATGACTATACCAATTATTATGGAGAGCGTTTTATTACGGGTGGAACCACTATTGCCAACCCTGCCAGAATTGTTGACGAGGCTAAGTATAACATAAATTCGGCGCATCGCCTTATCGCTAACTTTGACCTTCAAGTGAAAGATATTGCTGTGGATGGTCTGGATTTTAAAACCATGTTTGCCACCGATCTGCATCTGGGAAAATCAAAGGCCTATTACCCGCAATTCGAAATTGCTCCAGATCAAAGACGCGATAAAAGCAGCCTGTATGAACAACGCTTTGAGCAGAATCAATGGGTGTGGAATGGTTACTTTTCCTATAATAAAGTTTTTGGGGTGCATTCGATCAATGCTGTTTTGGGATCGGAAGCTCAAAGCAATAATTACAGTGATATCAATGCCACTGTATTTGATGTGCCATTTGATACGAATTTAATGTATTTCGGTCAGGCTCAGGATCCTGAGCAGAGATCTGTTGATGGAGGAGCAGGTAAAACGACTCTGAGTTCCTATTTTTCACGTCTGAATTATAGTTTTGATAACCGCTATTTGGTTACGGCTACCTACCGTGCGGATGGTTCATCTAAATTCATTGGAGATAATAAATGGGGATATTTTCCTTCTTTTTCTGCCGGATGGAACCTTAAAGAAGAAGCCTTCATGGAAAATGTATACATGTTCGACCAAATTAAGCTTCGTGGTGGTTGGGGACAAGTCGGTAATGAGGGCTCGGTGGCAGCAAATAGCTATTTAGCTGCTATGAATACTGGATATACCTATGTTTTTGGAGGGTCACCCGTTGATGGAGCCCGTACAGGTGCACTAAGCAACCCCGATTTGAAGTGGGAGGTGTCCGAACAACTCAATGTTGGTTTGGATCTGTTGATGCTCAACCAAAGATTAGGCCTTAGCCTTGACTGGTTTAACCGGGATACAAAGGACATGATTCTACGCACGCCTATTCCATTTTACGTAGGGTCGGGACGGCCTGCAAGAAATGCCGGTTCAATGAATAATACCGGATTTGAAGCTTCCTTTAACTGGACAGAACAAAGAGGCTATTTCCGCTATTCAATTGGTTTGAACGGTTCTGCCATTCAAAATGAAGTCACCAGTCTGGCCGGTGGCGAACCCATCAGTGGAGGAAATGCACAGAAAATGGGCTCCGTGACCAGAACTGAAGAGGGACATGAAATTGCTTATTTCTACGGATTTCAAACCGATGGTATTTTTAACAGTCAGGACGAACTTGATAGCTACTTGTGGACGAATCCTGATGATAATAGTACCAGACGTATTCAACCAAATGCAGGAGTGGGTGATATCAAATTTGTTGATCAGAATGGTGACGGAGTTATCAATGAAGATGACCGGGTGAAACTGGGGAGTGCCATTCCCGACTTTACTGCAGGTTTAAATATTGAAATGGCCTATAAAGGTCTTGATTTTAAAGCATTTTTCTACGGGGTTTTTGGTTCGGAAGCGGTCAATGTGTTAAAATATTTTTCGCATGGGTCTTTTTCTCAAGCTAATTATCATCGGGATCGATTGGATCGTTGGACACCAGGCAATACTAACACCAATGAGCCCAGAGTAATATCTACAGACCCTAATCAAAACAGTCGTTTTTCAGACAGGCATGTTGAAGATAATTCCTATATCCGATTGAGGAATGTTCAGTTAGGCTATACTTTGAGGAGGGGGCTTGTTGAGTCAATTGGCTTAGGTAGTGTAAGGTTTTATATCAATGGGGATAACCTGTTGACCTTTACTAAGTACAGCGGCTATAATCCTGAAATCGCCGGAACTGGTGATTTGTCAAATGGAGTCGATTTTGTCACCTACCCAATGGGAATTACCCTAACCGGAGGTCTAAATATCACCTTTTAACCGGAGGATAGAAGGTGTGTGTGAAAGTTACTCACACATGAGAACGAATTCGCTGGTGAGTTTTATATGAGGTTAAAAAATTCAAATAAATAGCATATGAAAAGATTAAGATATTTAATCCCGATTTTAGTGGGATTCGTAATGATGGGATGTTCCGATTTTCTGGAAGTAGATCCGATCAATACCCAAAGTGAGGCCAATTTTTTTGATGTGCCTGAAAATGCCATACTGGCTGTAAATGGCTGTTATGATCTTCTTGGAATGACAGAAGGTCCTGGTCCGGATCAAAACTGGATGACGCACAATTATGATTTTTTCTGGGGAGATATTTGCAGTGACGATGCTGAGAAGGGTAGTCAGCCATCTGACTTCCAGGATATACAGGATTTAGCTAACTGGACTGCCAAATCAGATAATGGCGTGACTAACGCTTTATGGATTAAGATATATGATGGCTTATCCAGGTGTAATACGGCATTGGCACGACTAGAAAACAGCCCTCTTGAGGTTTCATTGCGCAATCGTCTGATGGGTGAAGTCTATTTTATTCGTGGCTATTGGTATTTATATGCTTCCAGCATATTTGGTGGTGTTCCTGTATTCACCGAGAATGTAACACCTGCTGACTTTGGAAACATTCAGCGCGCAACACTGCACCAAACTTATCTGCAAGTTGAATCTGATTTCAAGGCAGCTATTGAAAATTTGCCTGAGCGCAGCCAATATAGAGGAGAGGAGATGGGCAGAGCTACCAAAGGTGCAGCCAGACATTATTTGGCCAGATTGTATATGTATATGATTGGCACAGATGCTGAAAATACCGTAATAGGCTGGCAACAGGTTTATAACCAGACTGAGGCGATTATTCAGTCGGGTCAGTATAGATTGGTAGCTAACTATGCTACCATTTTCGAACCTGAAGGGGAGAATAATGTGGAATCTATTTTTGAGCTGCAAATGCTGGAGGGAAGTGAGGAGAACGCTCCTCAAAAAACTGGTAGCAATTACAATCAGTTTCAAGCCAATCGAAAAGATTGGGGCTGGGGTTTCAACAATCCTACAGTTGATCTCTTCGAGGCTTTTGAAGATGAAGATCCCCGATTAAGTTGCACAGTGTATGGACCAACCTACAATGGTGGAATCATGGGTGGGCAAACCTGGGACTATGATTTAACGGAACAAATGACACCCTATTTAAATCGTAAGGCTGCGTTAATGCCCGGAGAACGACCCAGCATAGCAAAAAGTAGTGGCTATAACGTTCGCAAAGCACGCTATGCAGAAACCTTGCTAAACCATGCTGAGGCTGCATACCATCTTGGAATAGAAGGTGAAGCAAGAGATATGGTTAATTTGATTCGCGAAAGGGCACGAAACAGCACTTTTGCCCGTGGCTTTGTTCAAGGTTCATTGGATTATACGCCAACCGGCTTTGTCGGCAACTTGCCTGCTGTTACAGCTTCTGGTGAAGCCTTATTGGAGGCCATTTACCATGAACGCAGAGTTGAATTGGGTATGGAGGCTATTCGTTACTTTGACTTGGTGAGAACCGGAAGATATTTGGATACCCTGGCAAAAATTAAAGCCAACTTCAGAGATTCTGAAGGCAATAATCTCATTTACGCAAGTATAACACTGGAGGACAATGTACGTGAACATTCACTTATCGGACCAAACGGAAATATTGTACCGGTAGGGCCTATTCCATTAAGGGAAGTTGCCGATTGGGGAATTGAACAGAATCCTGGTTATTAATTGCTAATGTTAAAAATATAAATTTTGTATTATGAAGAATATATTTAAAAACGCCATCTGGCTTATTCTTGCCGTTGCTGTTCTCTTTCCAGCTTGTGAGGACAAAGAATGGAGCGAGAATTACGATATCGAATGGCCGGTTTCCCAAATTTCGGAGCTTTCTGTTTCAGAGGCTTTTATTGAAGATGTGCTTTCAATAACAGGCATCAATCTGGATAAGGTACACACCGTTCTTGTTGGAAATACGGCCTGTGAGATCATAGAAGAGGAAAGTTCTGCTACACTGCTAACATTCAAACTGCCACGCCGCGTGGAAAGCGGTTTCGTATCTGTTCGCAATGTGTATAAACGGACTTTTGTTTATGAGAAATTATTAAGCATATCTTATCCAAAAACAGTCATCAGCAAGTGGCCGGTTGCAATTACTGCCGGTGAATCGTTCGTTATTGAGGGAGATGATGTGGATCTGATTACTACTGTAACGGTTGATGGCAAGGTGGTTGTTATTCGTCCAGGAAGTTCTGTGAGTTCTATATCGGTTCCTACCGCTGGTTTGGCATTGGAGGTGGGTAGTTCAATTACCATAAGTGTTAGTGCTTTAGGAGGCATCGAAGGAGCCTTTGAGACGACCGGTGTGTTGGTTGAAGAACCCTCTGAGATCTTTGATGCTGTTGCGCCTATCATCCTTTGGGACTTTGAAGATGGAGATCCGTTGACTCAAGCTGCTGATGTTGCTCCCGACCAGGCTGGTCGCAATTTAGGCGGTTTGGTTGCTCCACGTGGTGATAACTATTACTCGGTTTACAAAAACCAGACTGGTGGTTGGACTAATTTCATGTACATTGTGAAAGAGGGACCTTTTGACCTGAGTGAATTCCATGAGCCACATATTACTATGTTGGTGAACACCAATGGCAAAAGAGGCTATATCAATCCGTTTATGACTCAGGGTGGAGAGCAAAAGGACAACCATTTGATGAATGGTACGGCCAATGACCGCATGAAGTATGGTGATAACTATATGGTGGAAACCCAGGGATGGGAATGGCGTTCTTATCCGATAAGTAAATTGTTCCCTGATTTTGATGAAAAGGGAATTTTTGAACAGGTAAGCATGCGTTTTACTTCTGGTAATGTTGGAAACGGTGGTGCTCCTGAAGATTTTGAAATTCATGTGGATCAGATCATGATCACGGATGGGTTGCAATTGCCTATGGTAAATATTTTTGATTTTGAAAGTGGCCTGCCGGCTTGGGATGCCAATACAAGGCCAACCGGAGGTGAAATTAGATCTACCCCGCCAACAGGTGGCGGAGCCAACTACTATCATTTGAGTTTTGTTTCTACAAGCGCTTGGGATTGGACAGGTGCCATTGCTTACAACAGTTCTATTGACCTAAGCGAAATGCTTGATCCCCATGTGAGCTTCCTTGTGAATACCAATGGCAATTCAGGTTTCTTCCAGTTTGAAACTTACCAGAATGATGTGAAGTGGGGAGGTGGACCGCCAAATATCTATGAGTTCTCTACGGATGGATGGCAGGCGATGTCTTTCAGACTTACCGATTTCATGGGTAACTGGGGTGGTGATGGTAGTGCTTCGGCATTTGATCCTCTGGGTGTTATGGATTATTTCAAAATTGGTTTTTCTACCGGTAATGTTGCGGCCGGCGTTCAATACGAAATTAATCTTGACAATGTTTATATCTCTGACGGAGCTATGTGGTAAAATTTGATAAGGCAGGAGAAGGCTAATCCTTCTCCTGCTTTTATTATTTAGCGCAAGCTTTTTATGTAATTACTAAAAGATAATGAAATGATTATTGGGCGTTGTTTACTTCTTTTGTTGGTTTCTGCATTGGCTTTTGTGAATGTATATGCGCAAGAGGCTGTAGTTCGAGGTGTTGTATTCGAAGATAAAAATGGAAATGGAGTTTTTGACGCTGATGAACAATTATTAAAAGGCATTCCGGTTTCTTCTTTGTCTGATATTGTGCTTACTAACGATAATGGCATGTTTGAGCTTCCTGTTGGTAAACGGGATATTATTTTCGTAATCAAACCTTCTAATTATCACTTTCACTTAAAGAGTAATTTTGTGCCGGATTATTACCATCTGATTTATCCCGATGGTTCTCCCGGTTTTCTTAGCTTTCCTGGCGTGGATCCTGTTTCAACGCCTGATACATTATACTTTCTCCTTCTCCCTTCTGCAAACAAGGAGAAGGATATCTTGGTGAATATCGCTGCTGATACGCAGATGCCAAGAACGCGCGAAGTCTGGTTTTTTCGCGAAACCATTATTCCTGCAATGGCGGCTTCTGATGCCGATTTTTCTGTTTTTCTTGGAGATATTGCTGACAACAATCTGGGTATTTATCCCGAATTTATGGCTTCTTTAGGGGCACTTAATACGCCCGTTTATGGTGTGTTTGGTAATCATGATGTGAACTACAGATCTCCCGATAATAACTTCAAGGCGGAAACTTTCCGCGCACACTTTGGTCCCGATTATTATTCCTTTAATTACGGGCAAACGCATTTTATTGCACTTAATTCTGTCAACTACTACGGCTGGAATGAAGCGAAAAATGCCCCTGGTGGCTATTTTGGGGGTATTGATTCATTGCAGTTTGAATGGCTGAAAAAAAATTTAGAGTTGGTGGATGAGGATTTCCAGATTGTTCTGCTTTCTCATATTCCACTGCATCCTGCCTATTTTGAGGAGGAAAGCATAAAAAAAGTTTTTGCATTATTGGAAGATCGGTCAAAAGTGACTGCCGTTTCTGGTCATTTGCACAGAAATAGCTCCTGGCAATATGATGCGGATTTATTCTGGAATGGAAAGGCTGAGTTTAGAAGTTTGATCGCCGGTTCTGCTTCCGGCTCATGGTGGTCTGGCCCGCATGCCGAAGACAGCATTCCTGCTGCTACTTGTGTGGATGGATCACCCCAGGGTTTTTTTCGATATCAGTTCAGTGGGCCTAATCATGACTATGCTTTTGTTCCCGCAAAGCAACCGCTTGATTTTCAAATGAGAATTGCTCAACCACATCGGCAAATATGCAAGAAGGATGAAGCATGGCAGGATGTTATTGTTAACGTTTTTGCTGGAGATGAGCGAAACCGGGTGACTTTTTCTGTTGACGGTGGAACGGCGGTTGAGATGGAGCAGTTTACCGGCATAGACCCTTTTCTGGCAAGAACGCATTATCGCCGTATTAACGGCGATAACTGGACGCCTGCTATGGCTGAAACCAATCATTTATGGAAGGGGAAACTGCCTCATGATTTGCCTTCAGGTACTTATTCCATCCGAGCCGAATCCGTGTTTCCGGGAGGGCGTATATACAATGATGTAATAATATTCGAGTTGGTTGATTAAGTAATCGTAATATTTTAAATATGAAAAAGATGAGTTGGTTATTTCTGGTGTTGGTAGTGCCGTTTTTATCCTGTGAAAAAGAGGATGATAAAAGTTCATTAAATGAACTTGAGCACTTCGAAATTAAAGAGTTGGATGTTTCTTTTAAAATATTGAATGGCATTGTTTCGGCTATGGTTTCACCTGCAGTTGATCTTGAAGATCTTACGCTGGTTTTTGAAGTCTCCGAAAAGGCTAAGGTTTATGTAGGGGATGAAATTCAGGAATCAGGCGTTTCACGGCAAGATTTTTCGGAGGCAGTAGCATTAATAGTGGAGGCCGAAAATGGAAACAGGAACACCTATACAGTTATTGTGGGAAAAAGGCCCAATACTAAACCGGTGGCCAATGCAGGGAACAACCAGATTCTTTATTTGTCTGAAGGCCAGACAACGATCAATGTACTGCTGGACGGGTCAGCCTCCTATGATGAGGATGGGAATATCCACACTTATTTATGGGAGTTGGATGGTTCAGAAATTGCAACAGGTGTTGAAGCAGAGGTGACGCTTGCGCTTGGTATGCATGTAATCAAATTAACGGTTGAAGACCTTTTGGGTGCTGTAGATTCTGATGAGGTGAAAATAGACGTCAGGGAAGTTTTCCAATATACGCCTGTTGATCCAGGAGCCGCACAAGAGACAAAAAATCTGTTGATCAACCTGGGCAAAATAGCTAACGGATCAGAATTTATTTTTGGGCAGGAATTTCCGATGTCTTTTAAACAAAACAATCTGAGATGGAACCTGGAGACATCAGACGCTAAAGAGGTTACGGGTGATCATCCCGGCGTATATGGTATTGATCCCCATTATATGTTGTATAAAGGCAATGATCAGCGCGATTTACATATTCAGGAAGCGCGGTTTGCCTATGAAAATGGGGGTGTGGTTACTTTTGATTTTCATCAGCAAAGC
This sequence comes from Marinilabiliaceae bacterium UBA5213, assembly GCA_002412555.1. GTDB lineage: Bacteria > Bacteroidota > Bacteroidia > Bacteroidales > Marinilabiliaceae > Geofilum. The sequence continues at coordinate 15,693 of DHVH01000260.1, forward strand.
CGTTTTAACAATAAAATTTACCTAAATGAAATTACTGATGAGCGCGATAAAAGTCTCATGTATGACATTGTGAATGACCTGAATGGTTCACGTGACTGGTTTTATTCCGAACTTGATGTTATTCTTGGATGGATAAATGTTGACCTGGGCTTTCCTGTCGTGTTTCGATTGTTTCATGAGATGAACGGTGGTTGGTTTTGGTGGGGTACTGGCGCTACCAATCATTCCAGTGAGCTCTATATTGATTTTTTTAAACTATCTGTTGATTATATCAAAGATCGAACTAACCTGGTGCTTTTCAGCTGGTCGCCCAATCATCCTTTTGGTAATACCTACTACCCGGGTAATGATTACGTGGACATAGTTGGTGTGGATATTTATGAGCCGGGAGCGAGCCAATTAACCTCACTGTTAAAGGAGGTTTCTGCCTTTGCTTTGGAAAATAACAAAATTGCAGCGCTTACAGAAACCGGGAATCGGGATAACTATATCAACAATCACCCGACCTTTTGGACTTCGACCATACTCAAGGCCATAAAAGATGGTGGTGATGAGATTAAAATGGCCTGGGTACTGGCATGGTTCAATGCACCATGGACCTCTTCACAAAGCGATTTGTTCATTCCCAATGCCAGTTCTCCTGGCACGGCAAAGAACGATTTTATCAAATTTTATCAGGATGACCATACGCTTTTTCTAAAAGATGTGCAGAAGCTCAAAGTATATGATACACCTTAAGTCTTATTTCCTAACCCCGAGAAAAATTTAAGTTGGAGAATCGCTTGAGAGGCAGGTTCCGCAGTTGAAATTGACCTGTCCTCAAGTGGATTCCCAACTTATTCAAAGCTATAATTCAGTGTTCTCTGAAGTTCCCAACATGTGAATAGATTTAATATTGGATCCCTTCTTTCAAGGGTGCCTGGGTCGATCTTATGTTGATTTGTCGTCCCCATTAATTCTGTTCACTCCTAACAAGAAAAAATTTTAACTATGATACGAGCAATTACATTTCAATTCCGAGCAATTATCTTGTTTTCTTTCCTTTTAATGGTGGTGCCTGCTATGGGGCAAATAATCCGGGTTGATTTGAATCAGAATTGGACATTTCACGGAAGAGATACCCTTGAAAAGCGTGAAGCCGATGTTCCGGGCTGTGTCCATACCGACCTTCTTTCTCATGCCTTGATTGAAGATCCCTTCTTTAGAGTTAATGAAAAGGATCAGCAGTGGATTGGTCAAAAGGACTGGGTGTATGAAACTCAATTTGATTTGGATAAAAAGGTTCTTTCTCATCAGACTGTCGAATTGGTGTTTAACGGATTGGATACGTATGCCGATGTCTACCTGAACGATTCACTGGTTCTTTCGGCGGATAATATGCACCGTACCTGGCGGATTGATGCACGTGATTTGCTCAAAGCTCAGAACAATCATTTGCGCATCTATTTCCATTCTGCCCTTAAAGTAGGATTGGAATTGCAGGAGGCTGCACCTATTCCGTTTTTCCAGTTTCCTAACAACGATCAAACGGATGCCGATTTACGCGTGAGTCCCTTGCTGCGTAAGGCCGGGTACCATTTTGGTTGGGACTGGGGACCACGTTTTGTGACTTCAGGTATTTGGCGTGATGTATTTGTAGAGGCATGGGACCATGTCAAGCTTGACGGCGTTCAAGTGATGACTCAAAAAATTGGGGATAAGGAAGCCACAATGGTAGCAGTGGTGGAGGTGCGCGCTGAAAAGGGAGCGGATACTGCTGGATTGGTCCTTCATTTTGATGGTATGGAGGTGGTCAATAAAGCGGTAGATCTTAAAAATGGGATCAATAAATTTGTATTTGAGTTTAAGGTGGCAAACCCAAATCTATGGTGGAGCAACGGTCTTGGAGAGGCCAACCTTTATGATTTCTCTGTAGCGCTTTCTCATGGGGATGTGGTTGTGGACAAAGAGGCTTTCAGGACGGGCATTCGCACCATTAAAGTGCTTACTGAAGACGATGCGCACGGCAAAAGTTTTTATCTGGAATTAAACGGTGTACCTGTCTTTATGAAGGGAGCCAACTATATTCCCAATGACAATTTCCTCAATCGGGTGCCTGATGAAAAATACCGTTATATTCTGCAGTCGGCTGCCGATGCCAATATGAATATGATTCGCGTATGGGGTGGCGGCGTTTTTGAGGAGGATATATTTTATGAGTTATGTGATGAAATGGGATTGCTGGTGTGGCAGGATATGTTGTTTGCCTGTGGGACCTATCCTGGCTATGATTCGTTTCTTGAAAGCGTGGCGCATGAGGTTATAGACAATGTTAAGCGCATTCGCAACCATGCTTCTCTGGCACTATACTGTGGTAACAATGAGGTAGAAGTGGCCTATTACCAATGGGATTGGCAGAAAGCCCTCAATGCTAAGCAGCAGCTGATTCAGGAAGACTATATGCAGAAGCTCTTTTATGAGACCATTCCCCAGTCTATTGCCGTTGTGGATACCTCGCGCTATTATCATCCCACTTCGCCCATAACCGGTTATAATGACATCTCTCATTTGATGGGTGATATGCACGACTGGTCAGTGTGGCACGGCATGGCGCCTTTTGAGACTTACAATGAGAATGTACCCCGTTTTATGAGTGAATATGGATTCCAGTCTTATCCCGAATTGTCAACTGTCATGACTTTTACCACTCCTGAAGACCGCACACTTGATTCGGAAGTGATGCAGGCGCATCAGCGCTGCATGGCGGATGATTTGAAAGATAAGGGCTATGGCAATCGACTGATCAAACATTACATGGACCAATATTACCATGAGCCAAAAGATTTTGAGAGTTATCTGTATGTAAGCCAGTTGGTTCAGGCAAAGGGTGTTAAAATAGCTGTGGAAGCTCACCGACGAAATATGCCTGTATGCATGGGTACCCTTTACTGGCAGCTCAATGATTGTTGGCCAGTGGCTTCATGGGCCAGCATCGATTATGAGGGTCGTTGGAAGGCCCTGCATTATACCATCAGAGATATGTACAAGGATTTTCTTGTTTCTCCCATTGTGGAAGAGGATCAATTTCGGGTATATGTGGTATCAGATCGCTTGAATAATCAGGCAGCTACACTGAAAGTAACGCTTATGGACCTATCGGGAAAGGCAATTTTCTCCAGATCGGTTGATGTGAATGTTCAGCCCAACAATAGTGAAATGTTGTTTGAAATTGCGCTTGAAAGCATGCTTAAAGATCTGGATAAAACCAATCTGGTTTGCCAGGTTGAGTTGCTTAGCGGTGATGTGCGCTTAGCTGACAACATCATGCACTTTGTGCCTGAAAATGCGTTGCAATTGAGCAATCCTGGAATTGAGAAGACGGTTCATCAAAAAGGCGATCATTTCGAAATAGTACTCACTGCAAATTCTATGGCAAAAGGTGTTTTTATTAGTACGCCGGATGCCGTTGGATCCTACAGCAACAATTATTTTGACCTGATGCCAGGGGATACTAAGACTATTCGTTTCGTGCCCGCAGAAGCAGGTTTGACTCGGGAAAGCTCTTTTGTTATTAAATCGCTGGTTGATTCTTTCTGATTTAGTAGAATAGGTTTTTGAATACATTATCTTGTTTACCTGGGGTAGTAGATTTTATCTAAAAAAAATAGGATGAGAAATTTTGCTAATCTTTTATTTTTCATCGTATTCTTATTGAGCATGCCAATTAATGCTCAAGTAGATACTGATGATTTGTTGGTGCACAATGGGCAACCATTGTTCTTGAGCGGGATGAATCTGGCATGGCTCAACTTTGCCGATGATTTAGGTAATTTTAATGAAGCGTTATTTACGCAGCGGATGGACGACCTTTCTGAGGCCGGTGGTAACACTTGTCGTTGGTGGTTACATACAAATGGTAGTAAAAGTCCCCAATTTAACAGTGAAGGGGTTGTGTCGGGTATTCATGCGGATGATTTGAGTAACTTAAAGATTGCTTTGGATATAGCTTATGAACGAGGCATTACCATGATGTTGTGTTTATGGTCGTTTGATATGCTTCAGGACAATGCCGGCGCGGCCAACTGGCCTCGAAACAAGGCATTAATTGAAGATGCTCAAAAGACTCAGGCTTACATTGATAATGCACTAATTCCGATGGTGGAATCTGTTAAAGGGCACCCTGGTATTATTGCCTGGGAAATATTCAACGAACCTGAAGGCATGAATCAAGATGTTGCTTGGGCGGGTTGGACAACTCAAAAGACAAATACAACTGCCATTCAGCAGTTTATTAACCTTACTGCAGGGGCTATTCACCGGACAGATCCAGAGGCAAAGGTTTCCAATGGGTCCTGGAATATTTTGGTTTTGAGCGATGTGGGTTCATTTACCAATTATTATACCGATGAAAAACTAATAGCTGCAGGTGGGGATGCCGATGGCACTTTGGATTTTTACATGGTTCATTATTACCCGGAACATTTTGGCACTACCATGTCGCCTTTCCATAACCCGGCTTCTCACTGGGGATTAGATAAACCCCTTGTGATTGGTGAGTTTTCTGCCAAGGGCATTTCAACGCCCAACGGCGGCGGTAGCACCCTTACACCTGAACAAGCGTATGCCTATGCCATAGAAAATGGTTACGCCGGTGCGCTTTCATGGACCATGAGTGGGCATGATGGCCATGGTGATCTTTCTGACAGTCGACAGGCCATGCTTAATCTTCAGTCGGATTATCCTGAGTTAATAAACCTTGAACCGGATGTTGATTATGACTATCCGCCAAGTGTTCATACTCCTTTGGAAACCTACTTTGTGGGTTCCGAGGATGTGAATATAAACAAGACTGTTGCTGATCTTTATGATGTTTTTTCTTCCAATATTGATGATGCTACACTAGAGTTTTCTGTGGTTAGTAATTCCAACGATGCAATAGTTATTCCATCTATTGATTCTGATTTATTAATGCTTCAAATTATTGCCAATCAAACCGGAATGAGTCAGGTGGTTCTAAGAGCCAGAGATGCCAATGGCAAGACGGCTTCCACGACCTTAATGGTGACCATATACGATCCTGAATCCACCGATTTGTTGTTGAATCGCAGGGCTTTTGCGTCAACTGAGGAAAACAATGACAGGAAGGCGGTTTTTGCTGTGGATGGCAATGTCGCAACCCGTTGGTCGTCGGTTTATTCCAATAATCAATGGCTTGCAGTTGAAATGGAAGCGTCTAAATCCATTCAGCAAGTGAAGCTGCACTGGGAAGCTGCCTATGGTAAGGATTATGAAATTCAGGTTTCTTTGAATGGTACTGACTGGACTACTGTATTTCACGAGACCGCAGGAAATGGCCAGTGGGATGTTATTAATTTGGATGAAGTAGAGGCCAAATTCATTCGAATGAAAGGCAATGTGAAGGCTACTCAATGGGGTTTTTCGTTGTTTGCTTTTCAGGCCTTTGCCGAAGCAGATGCTTCCAGTATTGGCAACTTGCAACCAGGAGCCCCGGATATTCTGTTGTTCCCCAATCCCGTTGAGGATTATCTGTATATCTCATCTGGCAATCCCTTTCCGCATGTTGAATTGACGGTTTATGGGCTTTTGGGACAACAGGTGTTTCATACCGTTTTAGAAGCTGTATCTCTTCAGTCTTACCCAATCAACCTTTCTTCTCTGAATAAGGGAATCTACTTTTTGGAGGTTGCAACTTATCAGTATCGTGAAAATTATAAAATTATAAAAAGGTAGGTCAACGAGTGGAAAAATATTAGCTCAAACGGATGATGCTTGGTTTGGTTTTTATGTGAGAAAGACTATATTTACAAGGGTTAGTGCCTGATTGACAGAATAATATAAGGAAATATGAAAATCGTATCACTTTTTAAAAGAAGACCTCTATGAAATGCACATTTTTCACTTCACTTCGGCCAATTTTTCCGTTAGGATTATTATTTATTCTTTTTTTTAATGCTTGTGACACCGAAAAAGGGCCTGAGTTAATTTCACCGCTTGAAGGTGAAACCATCGTTACCAATACGCCGGTATTGGCCTGGACGCCCGTTGAATGCGACTGGCAAGAGGTGTGGATCAACGGCATTAAGTTGGATTCACTGGCCGGGGATGTCAAATCTTATGTGCCTTTTGCTCTGTCCTTTGGTGTGAATGAATGGCAAATTGTAGCCGTTAATAAACATTCAAGAATTGAAGGAAAGCCTGCTACCTTTCATGTGGAG
>DHVH01000011.1 GCA_002412555.1 Marinilabiliaceae bacterium UBA5213
GAATCTTTGTGGCTTGTCTTTGTCGCGGAGACGACAAAGACCGGGCTCCGAAGTTTACCAAAGTCTTGAAAATACTGAATGCCGAAGGCGCAATGGGTGAGATGGACGACGGACCTGACCAGTTGCCACTCAAAGAAAAAAAAATTGAGGAGACCATCCTAAAACTATTGCCTTCTCAACATTTCGATTTGATAATTACCCACGATGAGAAGGGCGAATACACCAGGCACCTCCGGCATGAAGAGACCAGTCGCTCGGTTAGGAATTTATGGCGGACAGGCCAAATAACTGCTAATGAACTTTGGACCTTTGCCTACGAAGACGGCAACAGAGAATATTATCCAAAGGCCATTGAAAAAGCGCCCCTATTCAACTTACTACCTAATGAGATAATGTTGAAGAAATACCGGATAATGACAGAGATTTATGGTTTTTCTCCGGATAGCTGGGAAGCTAAAACGACGCCATCTGCGGAGGCATTTTGGAAGCAAAACCCATCAGTAAAAACTACCAACCAATGAAAATTCTGGTCTTATACGATTATCCACCATCACCGGGCGGACTGGCAACACAAGGTGACCTTCTTTACAAAGGACTTCTTCAGCTGGGCGTTGATGCGCATGCCGTCCATTTTGAATCCGCCCAGGAAAAGGAATGGTATTACCGATGGTTTCAACCAGATGTAGTGGTCGGCGTGGGCTACTGGGGACATACGCCACAATTGGTCCTTCACCCCCAGCGCTATGGGGTTCAGTCGGTTCCCTGGTTGGTGGCCGACGGTTATATTGCCAATTACCAGGAGGTTTTAAACGCTCTTCCACTGATTTTGGTGACCTCCAATTGGGTTAAGGAAATGTATGTGAGAGACGGCATTGATGGTAAAAAAATTGAAGTTTTGCCAGTTGGTTGCGACACCGATTCTTTTAGGCCCTACAGCAAGGATGATCCAAAAATTCAGGCTGTGCGTGAATCCCTTGGGATTTCGCCCGATCAGTTAATGATTCTGACCGTGGGAGGCGATGCCGCCTCCAAGGGCGCTCAGGAAGTGATGCAGGCGCTGGCCATTATTGATACTAAGGCGCCCGATTGGAAATATGTTTGTAAGGTTTGGCCGCAGCCGCGTACCAGAGCACAAAACCTGCTAGATCTGGAATTGGCAACTCATCTGGGAATAGACAAGAATGTGGTTTATACGACCAATACCATTTCCAGAGCTTTTATGCCGTATTTATTCGGCGCCTGCGATATTTATGCGGCACCTTCACGTCTCGAAGGGTTTGGAATGCCTCAGGTAGAATCGGGTGCCTGTGGAAAACCGGTTATTAGTATCAGAGCCATGGGCATGCTGGATACACTCATCCATAGCGAAACGGCCCTTTTGGCCAAAGTGGCCAAAAAGATTGTTGTGAAAGAAGTTCTGCTGGGAGAAGAGTCTGGCTTTGAAGAGCAACATAAAGTGGTTTTTTCTGCACCACGCACGGTGGATTATCGAGCCAATGTTCAGGACATTGCCAAATATTTATTGAGGCTCATGAACGATGCTGCTCTGCGCGATAAAATGGGTAAGGCGGGACGTGCACGAGTGGTTGAAAATTTCGACTACCGGGTAGTTGCCAAAAAGTTCATTCAGATTATCAGCGATAAACTGGGGATACAATAATTGAAAGATTTCACATGACTGCCTCAGAAACAAAAGAAATTGAAGAAGCCAAAAAAGCTGCCCTTGAGGTTTTGCTTCACAATGCCAAGGGGCCATATCACGGTCTGCCAAGGACTGCAGGATGGGGCTATCCGGAGCCCTATACCCGGGACCTGATGTTCTCCATTCTGGGAATTGCCGTGTCAGGTAATAAAAAACTACTCGACAGCATACGAAAAGTCTTGAAAACCCTGGCAAAAAACCAGAGTCAACGCGGACACATCCCTTCGCTGGTGCACGATAGAGAGGATCGTGGCGCAAGCGACACGACCCCTCTGTTCTTATTGGGTACCGCCATTTTCAGGAAAGTGGCCCAAGAGCCGCATTTTTTAAAAGAGGCTGTTGATAAGGCGCTGGTCTGGATGGAATACCAAAGTCCGACAGACAGATATATGACTGCCCAGCAGCCTACGAGTGACTGGCGCGATGAACAATGGGTTACCGGATACGGGCTGTTTGTAAATACCTTGGTTTACTGCTACCTCCGCTTGTTGGGGCATCATGAACGAGCCGACAAGCACCTTCAGGAAATCCGCCGCTTTACCTTTTCACCAGCAACTCCCCCTAGCCAATTACCGGAAGGATTGGTGATAAAACACAAACCCTACTTTGCCTTTTGGGGCTACAAAATTTACAGTAGCGAACGTTTCGACTTGTTAGGAAACAGTCTGGCCATTCTCTCCGGAATTGCCTCCCCTTCCAGAGCCATAGAGATCGTTATCTGGGTTGAGAAGGAGTGTGCAGCCATGAGGACAAATAGTGAACTCACAGGCGATTTACCTCCCAATTTTTTTCCATACATACAACCTGATGACTCCGATTGGTTACCGCGCTATGAATCATTTAACCTTCCCGGAGAATACCACAACGGCGGTATCTGGCCTTTCATTTGTGGATTATATGTGGCCGCACTTGTGGCGGCCAAGAAACACAAACTCGCAGAAACAAAGCTTTTAGCACTTTCCCGACTTGTAAAAATCTCTAAAACCGATGGCCTCACTTTCGGATTTAACGAATGGTTTAAAGCACATGATGGTAAATTGAAGGGACAGGACTGGCAGACATGGAGTGCCGCACTCTACCTGTACGCTGCCAAATGTGTTGAGCTGAAAAGCACCCCCTTCTTTGATGAAATGCGGGAAAACAAACACTTAAAACAAACGGAGACTTAATCAAAACTTAAAACAAAGGCTTTACGAAATTCGTAAAGCCTTTGTCGCCAACTAAAACAAACTAACTTCCTATTTAACCAACTCTATTTTATCGTTTTGAATGCCGGCGGCCTTCAAAATTTTATGAAAGATGTCGCTGTTCTGGTAAAAGCCCTTAAAGCTGTCGGCTGCCCGACCTATAGCAAAGACAGGCACCAGATCAGCAGTGTGCTGATCGGTATTGAAGTAGAGGTCCACCTGATCAATTTGAGCGCCTTTGCCTACAGACATACCACCGGTTTCATGGTCGCCGGTAACAATCAACAGGGTGTTTTCATGGGTATCCACATATTTTAGAGCCACGGCCAAAGCCTCCTCAAAATCGAGCATTTCGGCCAACATGAATTCCTTATCCCTGGCATGACCGGCCCAGTCGATGTAAGAACCCTCTACCATCAGGAAAAAGCCACTGTCGCTGGCAGACAATTTGGCCAGCGCCTGCTCTGTGGCCTCTTTCAAAAAGCTATCGCGCCCCTTATGTTTGGCAGGCAATCCGTTTGGAGCCAGCAGGTAACCATACTTCCGCGAGGTATCTGTCACCCGCGACATGCCAACGGAATCCATTTGATAACCCTGGCCCACTAAAGATTGGTAGAGGTCCTGACCATCCTTACGCTTATTGAAAAAATCCAATCCGCCACCTGCAAAAAAGTCAAGGTCTGCCTCAAGCAATTGCTCAGCAATGCTTTCTTCCATATCCCTATCTGTCACTTTTGCATAAAAAGACGCTGGAGTAGCATGGGTAATGGAGCCGATACTCACCAGTCCGGTTTGGTAACCCTTGGCCTGAAGTATTGTAAGAATCGTCGGCACTGGCAGCGAATCCGGACTCAGTCCCAAGCCACGGTTAAAACTCTTTTGCCCGGTGGCAAAAGCAGTTCCTGCTGCTGCCGAGTCTGTTACTTTGTTGGATGATGACGAGGTGTTGATGAAACCAATTTCTTTGAATTGCTCAAAAACGGATGGTTCTTCCTTGTAATAAAACATGGTAGTAACCTGACCGGTTGCCATCCCATCCCCTATCATGAAAATAACGTTTAGAGGAGATGAATCAGCACTTTCAGCCTTTGCAGAGTTCTCAGGTTTTACCTGACAACCCTGAAAAAAGATAGCTGTTAAGGATAGTAAAATACCAGCCTTTTTAACCGTTTTATGGCATTTATGAATTAACTGCATGGTTTGTTTTTATCAATTAGTTTGAATATCCATCGTTTTGTATCAAAAAACCTTCCACTGCAGAGGCACCGTCGATGGCCGACTGCGGAATTGGGAAAAGTCGCTTTTTAACATCGCTGTTGGTCTTCTCGGTCCATGTACCCTCATATTTTCCAAAACGAATCATATCTGTACGGCGCTGGTGTTCCCAGTAGAACTCAAACCCACGCTCGCGGTAAAGGATATCCAGCGTCATTTCAGACAGAGCAGCTGGTGTTTGGGCAGGTCTTGCTGTTCTGGAAGCTCTTACGGCATTGACTTCAGCCAGTGCGCCAGCGGCATCTCCTTTACGAAGTTTGGCCTCGGCACGCATCATATAAATATCGGCGAGACGAAGAATAACCAGATCTGCCTCTCCCCTGTTGCGTCCATCCGTAGAAGCCTTACTCCATTCATACTTAAGTACGCGGTAACCTGTGTTGTAATCACTACCCTCAGCTGTAAAGTCAATAGCCTCGGTGTAATCCACATAGGCATCCTCTTCTGCACGTCGCCAGTCGCGGATTTCTCCCAATAAATACCTGCCATCCTGGGCCAGCAAAAAGGGTGTTTTATTACCGGTATTTTGCAAACCATACTGCACGCCTCTGTAAATACCGAGGTTCAGCTCAAAATCTGCAGCGGTAATGGCCATGTCTTCATTAACACTTAAGCGCTCCCAGAAAAAGCGGCAATCTGCTTCTGCCGGATCAACAGAACCATTGGCTTGCACCCACGACTGGTAAAAGTCGGGCGTAATACCCGGACCATCGGTACCATTTCCGTTGGGATACAGGGGATTTCCATAAAAGCTGCCCGACATAGAAAAATACGACATACGGTTGTGCCCGTTAAGGTCAGGACGCTGGTCAACTGCAAAAATCAACTCCTTATTGTCGTGGTTGTCATTGGCAAAATTGGCAAAATACTCGGCCGACAGCTCATACTGACCCAGGCCTTGTACCAAATTGCAGTATTCCACCACCTTGCTCATGTCCTCTGTGGTAAAATTGAAACTGGTGGCATAGGGAGAGCGCCATACAGCGGCATTCAGGTGCAAACGGGCCAGAAGACCGTAGGCAGCGCCTTTGGTCAGGCGACCAGGTCCCACATCGGTCTTCAAATCACCAACCACAGCTTCCAGCTCACTTTTAATGTAGTTTACAGCCGCCTCACCTCTCAAAATTTCAGACACCACATTGGCATCGTCCTTTTTAAAAGCCAGTCCCCATAAATCAAGGGCTATCATGTTGTAATAGGCACGCAGTCCGCGGACTTCAGCCAGGTAAACAGCTGCCTCAGCATTGGATTCTGCAATGGGGGTAATGACATTAATGGCCGTCACAGTCCGGGAAATCATTTTAGTAAGACCCTCCCAACTCTGCTGCACATTTCGGTGACTTGGGGTGTAAGTATGCTGGTGCAATTCCAGATAGATGCCGTTATCACCCCAGTCGCGACCACCTCTATAGGGTAAAATCGCTTCATCTGTGGATATTTGCTGAAGAGCAAAATACTTGGTGTGTAAAAAGAAATCCGGCAGCAAGGCATAAGCTGGCGCCACACTGTTTTTCACCAAGTCCGTCTCCAAAGCCCCTCCCGACAAGGACTCATCTAAGATCTTCTCATTCAAATCGGTACAACTCCATCCCGCCATCAGGATAAGCAATAAAAGGGTGGCTATTTTAATTCGCTTCATAACAGTTTTTTATTTTGATTAAAAGGATGCATTAAGGCTAAATACAAAAGTCCGTGCTTTCGGATAGCCGTTCAGGTCGATACCATAGGATTGGATACCGCCAACGGAACGGTCCTGATTGACCTCAGGATCAAAGCCACTGTAATCAGTGATTACAAACAGGTTCTGACCGGTTGCCGACAACCTTAAGCCTTGTATCCAGTCCACCTTACTCGTATTAAAATTATAGCCCAGCGTGGCATTGTTCAGCCTCAAAAAAGAACCATCTTCAAGGTAGCGCGTTGATACGGATGAGGAATTGGCAATGCTTTCGTTGGGATATTCGAGGGCCTTATCTGTGGTGTTTCGCGAGTTGGCCAGCAAGGCCTTGTAAAACTTGTTCATGGCCGTATTGTTATAAATCTTGTTGCCAGAAACACCGTTAAAATTCATAGACAGATCAAAGCGTTTGAAACTCGCATTCAGGTAAAAACTATACAATACATCCGGCAAAGCACTACCGACTACCATGCGTCCGCCATCTTCCGACTCCTCAAATTGCGACAATCCGTCCTCTCCAATACCCATAAACTTCTGCATGTAAAAGGATCCTACCGGGTGTCCGTTGATAATACCATTGATGGTAGCACCTGTGAGTCCGGAACCCGATGCAGAACCCGTAACCAGCACCGTATAGGGAGAACCTTCCACCACATTGTCCTGCAGCGAAAGATTACCGCCAATACCATAAGAAAACCCTTCTGCCCTTCTGCGCTGATAATCCAGTGCCAGTTCCCATCCCTTATTGGTAATGGTCATATCCGGCACATTGGTCCAGTAAGTGGATGTGGGCTGAATAGGATCAGAGGGAACCACCTCCAGCAGAATATTGTCAGACACCTTGTGAAAATAATCCACTGTTCCCGACAGGGCCCCATTTAAGAATCCTAAATCCAAGCCCACGTTGGTCTGGGTAGAAACCTCCCATTGTATGTCAGGATTGGCCAGACGCACGAAAGTAGTTCCTGCAGGATAATCTCCTGAATTATCCAATGGATAACTGAGTGATCCAGAGACCTGTGTGGTGTATAAAGCCTGGGTAATCTTAGCAGGAATTTCCTGGTTACCTGTTTGTCCCCAACCAGCCCGTAGCTTAAGGTTATTTATTGCACCACCGGTCATGAAGTCCTCTTCAGAAACTCGCCATCCACCCGCAAATGAAGGGAAAACACCATACTTATTGTTTTCGCCAAATTTTGAGGATCCATCCATCCTAATGGTGGCAGTTACCATATACTTGCCATTATAGCTGTAATTCATACGGCCAAAGAACGACTGCAACTCATTGATTAAGGCCCAGCCTTGAGGCTTGTTATCCACTAAATCAATGCGCTGTCCCATGCCCGGGTTGTAACGCGGATCCACGCCATTTTCAGGAAACTGACTTACGCTCCAGCGCCTCCAGCGATCAAAGGTTTCCTGATAGGAATGCCCGGCCAGCAAGGTGGCATCGTGACCAGCCTGATGGTAATTATAAGTCAGGTAATTCTCAATCAGCAAATTGGTTCCATTGGAATAGTCCTGCTGAAGACGGCCTTCTTCAAAGGGACTGGTGCTGGGGATACTTTGATCATCCACATCCGACGAGCGGTTTTCATAACCAAAATTCACCTTATATACAAGACCATCCACAATCTCCAGTGATGGTGAAAGACTAAACATCATCCGGCGTTTTTCTTCATAGTTTTTGTAAAGCTCTGCAGAAATCAGCGGATTGGTAAGGTCCGGGTAATTGACAGGATCACCATTTTCATCACGCGCCTCGTAAGTAGGGTTGAAATCAAGCATCTCTGACACCAGGGTGCCCGTTCTCGAATGCTCGCCTTTTTCAACCGATGAACTTAAGTTGAAGTCGATATTCAGGCGACCATCGATCAGCTTTTGGGTAGCGCCCACACGGGCGCTATAGCGTTCCAGACCGGTATGGATGACAATACCTTCCTGGTTGAGGTATCCAGCCGATGCCCTATAAGTAAAATTCTCAGAACCTCCGGTCAGCGTCAGATTGTGATCGCTGGTCCAGGCTTGCTGCGTCAACTCATCCTGCCAATCCGTATTATCGCCTCTATCTTCAAGCTTGCCATCCACCTTAATGACCCGTGCTCTAAACTCATCAGCACTAAACACCGGGATCTTTTTTGAAATGGTGGAAACACCAAAATTGGATGAGACAGAAAGCGATGAATCTCCAGCTTTGCCCTTGCGGGTGGTGATAAGAATAACACCGTTGGCTCCTCTGGAGCCATAAATGGCAGTAGCGGAGGCGTCTTTAAGTACATCAATCGACTCGATATCTTCCGAATTTAAAAAGTTGAGGGGGTTACTATCAGCTCCCGTACCAGCTAAGCCCACAGGAAACCCGTCAATAACGAACAAAGGACCGGTTCCTTGCCGGATGCTTCCCTGACCACGAATGATGATCCGCTGGTCGCTTCCGGGTGCACCGCTGGAGGAGGTAACATTCAATCCAGAGACCTTGCCCTGCAGCAATTGACCCGGCGTGCTGGAAATCCCCTGGTTAAAATCATCGCGCTTAACCGAAGTCACAGCCCCTGTAATATCAGATTTCTTCTGACTGCCATAACCCACGGCTACAATTTCGGTTAATCTGGTAATGGCCTCTACCAAAACCACGTCAATAACCTGTTGGTTTTGTACTTCCACTTCTTTGGTCTCCATACCAATAAATGAAAAAACCAGAATTTGGCCGTCGCTTCTGCGCTCTATCTGATAACTTCCATCGATTGAGGTAACCGTTCCACCTGTCAGTCCCTTGTAAAAAACCGATACGCCAGGCACTTCATACCCCGCTTCATCCGTAACTTTTCCGGTTATGTACCCGGAAGTTTGGAGGTTATTCAACTCCTCACGAGAAGAAGAGTAGTCCTCACCTGCCTGCAACATGGGAAAACCCAAAAAGAGCAGAAAAGAGACAGACATCCACCTCATCGCATACCCTCTGATTGATCGTAACTTACATCTTATCATAACTGATTTTTAATTAATTTATACAATAACAAAATGAAAATATCCTACAATCCCATCTGTTGCGATGAGTTGGTGTTTCAATATTTCCAAAAATTCCTGTGTGTAGATTATAGAAAGAAGACATAAGGTGAAAAGCATATCTAATGCCTCAAACACTTCGTTTTTCAGAAGGCGAAATAATAGAATAAAACCTGAATGGAAATTAAGCGAAGGTTAACAAAATATTAACGAAAAAATTTCAAAAATGGAAAAACATCACAACACTTCAGAAGGCGTTTAGCGTCAGGCCCTCACAGGTAACTGCAAGAAAAATAGCAGTCAAAAAAGTTGCCCATTTTAAAAAATTGTAAGAAATTTGTTGCACTAAAACCATTGGATGTTTATAATTATTTTGGATCTGGTGAGGTAAATAACCTTAGGCACTTTCTAAGGTTATCCCTAATAAAACCCGGGCAATTTCTTGCCCGGTGGATTGTCACATCTATTTTTTAATTTCTGAATTTGCTAAAATTCCGTTTGGAAATTGGTGCTAACACTTCTCCAAAAAGAATCTAAGCAGCTTCGTCAGTTAGGACAAAATGCTTTTGTTCTGGCTTTAAACATTCAATTGAAACACCATGAGTAACAACAATCATTCGATTCATGAATTCGAACTACAATTAATCTGCGAATATTTCTCCAACGTTAAAAGGCAGGGACCAGGCAGTCCCGAAGTCACCCTCAAAGCCTTGAGCTTTATAGGCGGGCTCACGGCTCAATCACGCATAGCCGACATAGGTTGCGGTACGGGTGGCCAGACCATGGTACTGGGAAAACAGGCACCAGGAGCGATTACAGGCATCGATCTTTTCCCGCGCTTCATTGAGCTTTTAAATCAAAATGCCCGGGAAGCGGGATTGCATGATCGCGTCAAAGGCCTGGTAGGTTCTATGGAAAATCTGCCCTTTGAGAAAGAGGAGCTGGACCTTATCTGGTCAGAAGGCGCCATTTACAATATCGGATTTAAGCGGGGACTGGAAGAATGGCGGAAATTCATAAAGCCAGACGGGTACATCGCCGTCACCGAAGCTGTGTGGTTCACCGAAAAGCGACCTGAAGAGATCAGCACTTTTTGGCAGGCCTATCCGGAAATAGATACCATCCCGGTTAAGGTAACTCAAATGCAAGCAGCAGGATATTTGCCGGTGGCTTCATTTATTTTACCGGAGCATTGCTGGACCGACCATTTTTATTTACCCCAGGTACCAGCCCAGGAACTGTTTCTGAAAAAATATCGGGGCAATTCAACGGCAGAAGAACTGATTGCCTACCTTAAGCATGAAGCAGAGCTGTACGCTAAGTACAAGGAATTCTATGGCTATGCCTTCTTTATAGGGAAGAAAATTTAAATTAAGAGCAAGCGGCTGTCTAAGAAAATATTGTGTGGTTCTCCTGCTGTTCTCTTTCGCTCTCCGTGTAACTTGTAACAAAAGGTTGCACGGAGTTCACTGAGGATACACGAAGTGCCACTGAGACGAAAAAACAATTTATTTACTACGAGTAGACCTTTTAGACAGCTGCTTCATTTTTTTATCTTTACAGCACAAGTATCATCCTACAAAAAAGCAAATTATGCACATTCATTATTTACAGCATGTCGAATTTGAAGGCCCCGGTTATATTGAGCAATGGGCTAGGGATCAAGGCTATCATATAAGTGGCACCCGCTTATATGACCACCAAGAGCTGCCGGAATTGGAAGAAATTGACCTGCTCATTGTTATGGGCGGTCCAATGGGTGTTTATGATGATGACCAGTACCCCTGGCTGGTAAGTGAAAAAGCCTATATCAAACATGCCGTTGAGTCAGGCAAGCGGGTGCTCGGCATTTGTCTGGGTGCCCAACTACTGGCCCATGTACTTGGAGCGAAAATCGAACAAGCCCCGCATACTGAAATCGGCTGGTTTCCGGTCACCCTTGAAACCAAGCATCCTTTATTGGACAAAATCCCTGAGTCCTTTAAAGCTTTTCACTGGCATGGCGATATGTTTGACATCCCCGTTGGGGCTGTACCGATTTTCAAGAGTGCCGGCTGCCCCAATCAGGGATTCATTTACCAGAATAAGGTAGTGGGGTTTCAGTTTCATTTTGAGACCACGCCAGAATCATTGTCAGCCATGCTGGCCAGTGATGATGTGGATGCTTATCAGGAGACCTTTGTTCAGAGCGCTGCAGCTATTCGTGAAAAGGCACACCACTGCCAGCGGCTAAACACCTATCTGGCAACCATCCTCACGCGATTGATCAACCACTAAAAACCGAAGCCGGCTTCAAATTTATTGCACAGAGTTTCACCGAGAATGCACAAAGACCACAGAGATGAAATAACAATGGATCAGTTCAATGTGATACATTTTGACAGTCACCTATGAGTGGATAAAAGAACCTTTCACAATTTGAGTTTAACCCCGTGAGTCATACTTTTTGTTAATCATGATGTCCAAAACCATTTTGTCGGTCTGTGTCATACCTTCAGAACCGATATCGGTGAGGTTACGAATGGTTTGATCCACATCATCATCGGCAATCCCCTCGAGGGCCGATACCACTTTATTGTCCATCGCCATCATGGAAGAGAAGATGGCTGCTGAAACAGCACTGGATACTTTTAGGGCACAACTGGGTTTGGCGCCATCACAAATGACGCCTGTTACATTGCCTATCATATTTTTGACTGAATAAGCTACCTGCGCTCTGGTGCCGCCCATCAAATAAGTCATGCCGCACGAGGCACCTATGCCTGCTACGGTTACGCCGCAGAGGCCCGACAAGCGGCCTAATCCGCGTTTGATGTAGATGACCATCAGGTTACTGAGGGCAAGGGCACGAATCAATTGTTCCCTGGGCTTATTCATCTCCTCGGCAAATACCACCACCGGCAAGGTGGCTGTAATGCCCTGATTGCCACTTCCTGAATTGCTCATGACCGGCACCATGGCACCTGCCATACGCACATCACATGCTGAAGCTGTGATGGCCACCAGGCGATTGTACACGCTGTTACCCATGATGTCCTGAAAAGTGGAGCTTTGGATGACCCGGGAAACGGAGTGACCAAAAGGGCCTTTCAGCGACTCCTTGGCCGCTGCTTTATTCAGCTCAGCGGCTTCCAGAATAAATTCCAGATCCGAAAGAGCAGTCTCCGTTGCGAAATCATAAATGGTGTCAAAGCTCAATGCTACCTCCTCCCCCTCTCCCTTGCTAAAACTGCCCTTGCTCATTTCATCCAACAGGACATCCTCATTGACTTCAACATAAACTATATGGTTGTGGCTTCCACAAATTATCACCTTGGCATGGGAAGTTTCACCACAGCAATGCGCTTCAATGTATAATTTATCAGGCACTTCTTCCTTTAAATGGACGGAAATTATTGAGCTGTTTACCAGCTCTTTGGCCTGAGCCAACACCTCCTGATTCAGATCTTTTAAAACTTCCAGGCCGTAGTCGGACTTCCCTACAACAATCCCCAAAGCAATGGCAATGGGCAAGCCGATCATTCCGGTTCCGGGAATCCCAACGCCCATCGAGTTTTTAAGAATATTCCTGCTGAGAAACACCTCCACTTTCACCACCTTCTCTCTCAGTACCTCTCTGGCTTTAGTCACAGCCAATGCCACGGCCACCGGCTCGGTACAGCCAATGGCTGGAACAACTTCCCGCTTGATAAGCGCTAATATAGAGCGAGTATTCATAGCAACAAAAATGAAACATTTTTGCTGATTCAAGCATGACTTTAAGCATTAATAGGGTAACAAACTACTTTAGCCCGCAGGCCATATTGTCGCCCCTCGGGTCGGCTCCTCCCTGCAAGCGACCATCGGGCAAAACCAAAACAGCATTGATCTGCCCAATTGGGTTTCTTGCTTCAAGGGCATGGCCTAAATGCTCCAAGCCTGATTGTATGGTGGTATCCAGACCACTTTGTTCATACAATATTCTGTCGGGCATCCATTGATGGTGTGTTTTTTTGGCATGGATGGCCTGCTGCATGTCCATATTGTGCTCAACCACGTTTAGAATGGTCTGGTACACAGAAGTTATGATGGTCGATCCGCCGGGACTCCCCACCACCATGAAGAGCTGGCCCTCCTTTTCAACAACGGTGGGCGTCATGGAGCTCAGCATGCGTTTTCCCGGCGCTATAGCATTGGCTTTGCCACCCACCAATCCATACTGGTTAGGTGCACCAGGTTTTACACTGAAATCGTCCATCTCATTGTTCAAAAAGAACCCACCCTTTTCCACAAATACCTTTGAGCCATAATTCCCGTTCAGGGTAGTGGTCACGGCAATGGCATTGCGCTCCTTATCCACAATGGAAAAATGAGTGGTTTCAATACTCTCTATGGCATCAACAGCACCTTCCTTGATTTTTCGGGAATCGGTTTTTGCATCCATATGGATATCAGAAAACCTGGTCTTTAAATAAATACTATCCAGAAGCATCGCGACAGGCACCTCTACAAAATCGGGATCACATAAATAGGTGGCCCGATCGGCGTAAACGCGCCGCTCCAGTTCCGTCATAAGGTGAATACTCCTGACCGAATTATGACCAAAAGCATTAAAATCATAAGTCTCAGACCCTTTAAGCAATTGAAGCAAGGCTATACCGCCACTGGATGGTGGTGGCATTGAAATAATATTGTACTGTTTAAACGAACCCTGAACCGGATCTCGCCAGACAGCCTTATAGCTATCCAAATCGATCTGGGAAATAATACCATTACCAGACGCCATTTCTTCGATAAGATAGTTGGCAACGCAGCCCGAATAAAATCCAGCCCGTCCACTATCCCTGATTAATTCCAGTGTATTGGCCAATTGTGGGAGAACAACCAGATCACCTTTCTGCCATTTTTGGGGATTAAAGAAATAGGTTGTGCTATCGTTGGCCTGCAGAATTTGGTCCTGAAAGCGATTCAATTTATTGGCCTCTAATTCAGTAAGCAAAAATCCATTACGGGCTAAATCAATGGCTGGCTGAACCAGGTCCTTAAAGGGTAAAGTGCCCAATTTCTGGTGCAACTGAATCATCCCATCTACGGTACCCGGCACGCCCACTGAGAGCGCACCAAAGGAGGAAAGTCCGTCGATAACTTCGCCCCCCTCATCCAAATACATATCCACCTTTGCAGCCAGGGGGGCTTTTTCCCGAAAGTCAAGACTTCCAATTTCACCATTCTCTTTGCGGTACACCGCAAACCCACCTCCTGCAATATTACCAGCCCCGGGGTAAACAACCGCCAGAGCAAACTGCACGGCAACCGCAGCATCGAAAGCATTGCCCCCATTTTTCAGCACTGTGGCGCCCACTTCAGAAGCCAAAGGATGCGCGGTAACAACCATTCCCTTACTGGTAACAATACCTCTGCCAGTTACAAGCTCTGAAATTGGCTCAGACGGGGCATTACAACCCTGAGCATAAAGGATGAGGAACAAATAACCCAGGATAGACAAGTAACTTTTGTACGACATCAGCAAAACTCTCTAGTGAAATACAACCTCCCAAACTTAATACTTTTCAACACCTAATGATCTATTAACCTAACGACCTATCAACCTAATGACCTATTGACCTATTGACCTAACGATCTAATAACCTATTGACCTAACGACCTAATCATTTTCATTAAGAAAATCCCTGAACCAGGCCCCTGAAGCCTTGAGTGTTCTTTTTTGCGTTTCAAAGTCATTATACACCAACCCGAACCGGGGTTGAAAACCTTCCCGCCACTCAAAGTTATCCACCAGTGTCCAGGCGAAATAACCTTTGACTGGAACCCCTCTTCGAATAGCGCGTTTCACCTGCTTCAGCATCTTTTGATGGTACTTTTTACGCAGTGCATCGTTCACTTTGTCTCCTCTTAAAAAATCGGTATAACAGACACCGCTTTCTGTCAGTATAATCTGCTTAATGCCATCGTAGCACATGTAGAAATCGAGCAGGTGAGCCAGTCCTTTAGGGTAAGCATCCAATCCCATGCTGGTTAGTTTCTTTGTTCTACTCAAAGGGGGCACTTCGGTGGCGAACAAAACAGGCGGAAACAAACTGAAGCGTGCCACCACCCGAAAATAATACTGGAGACCGATAAAGTCGAAGTCGAACGCCAAGCGCTCTGCATCTCCGGGCTTAAAATAGGATTTGATAATATTGAGTGCCGGCATAATATCGGTGGGATAGCCAAGACCCAATAGGGGTTCTATAAAGAAGCGATTGAGCAGGGCCTCTACGCGACGGGCAGCCCGCTTATTAAAAAACCATTGATCGGTCGACTTTACATAGGAGCAGGACAAGGCAACGCCAACTACCGCATGTTCTACATTTCTCCGAACCATCCGACCGCCCTCAGCCATACAAAGGGTGGCATGATGTGCTGCTTTCATAAAATTACCGATGCCATTGCGGCCGGGGGCATGGTAGCCTGTAAAATATCCCAAGCCTGTGAAGGACATGGGCTCATTCATTACAATCCAGTGTTTCACACGGTCGCCAAAGGCACTAGTAACCACATCGGTATAATGCAAAAACCAGTCCACCACCTCCCTATTGGTCCAGCCTCCCCTATCCTCGAGCACCTGCGGCAAATCCCAGTGATAAATAGTGACCCAGGGTTCCAGCTTGTTCTTTAGACAGGCATCAATCACCCTATTGTAAAAATCCAGTCCTTTAGGGTTGAAAGCACCTGTTCCGTTCGGAAGAATGCGCGGCCAGGAAAGGGAAAATCGAAACACATCCAAACCCAGTTGTCTGGCCTCCAAAATGTCCGCTTCATAGTTATGATAAAACCCGGCTGTTTCTCCCGGGAGGTTACCATCGTTGATATTTTGCACATCCGAAGTAAAGGTGTCCCAAATGGAGGCCGATTTACCATCCTCAAAAGCAGCCCCTTCATTTTGAAAGGCACTGATGGTTACGCCCCATTTAAAAAACTTTCCGAAATGCTTCTTTTTAATCATAAAAAGCTACTGATTTAAATACAAAGCTACAGTATTCGGCACATCCGGATGTTATAAAATTGTTAAGAACCTCATTTAATTTTTTTCTGGGGGATTAGGCCATCTATTTTTCCTTCATCTCTTCGGCTGTAAAAGTATTCACCACAGAAAATCTGGAAATGGCATAAGCCGCAAACTGACCCAAAGCACCATTGCTGATATTACTGGGCACATTGGCTGGTGCCCCTGAGAAAAGCGGCGTTTTAATACCGGTTTCGTCCACAGCCGCATGCACAAAATCGTAGTAGGTCTTTTCAACCATCAGCGTTTCGAGTGTAACTACATCCCCGGGAACCAGATTCTCCTCTTCATCTTCAGAGTTGAGCGCAAAAATCCACACACCATCTGCAAAGCTGCCATCGAAAAACCGGTCGTCGGTATAACTCATCTTTCCGTAGCGATCAGAATACAACTCCCCATTAATATAAAGTTTAAACAAATAATAATTCTCAATACCGGCCGGGTCATGCGCATGCAAATTGATTTGCCATAGTTTCCAGATGCGATGAAAACTAATGGATACAGAGTCTGTTTCAATAATGGGATTTAAATAACTCTGAGAAGTGTAAACCTCCTCTTGACCATCACCATTGACATCCACATTCCTAATTTCCAGTGAATAGAGCGTATTCTGCTTACCAAAGAATGTATCAGAAGTGAGATATTCGCCCGGAGCGGCCTCTGATTCCTGTAGGACAAAGGTTTCGTCTCCATCAGAAAGTGTCACCAGTGCACCGCTAACGCGGGGCATGGGCTGATTGTCAAAGTAATTGCCCGAAAGAGACAATTTAACTTTGTGGACCATGGTATCGGTTGTTATAACCCCATCCACTACCAATCTGGGCTTATCACCCTTCAGGGAAAGTTCAATATCTTCCTCACACCCGGTTAGCAGCGTCAAGGCCATCAGTATAACAGTAAAGTATTTTAAGAAATGCATATGCTTAGAATTTAAAGTTGTAAGTTACAGCCGGAATAACAGAAAACAAATACAGTTTAGTGGCCTTGGTTTTGTAGGCATCATCTTCGTCTTGCTGGAAATTGATGGACCAGGCATTTTTTCTTGCGTAGGCGTTGTAAGCCGAGAAGACCCATTCGCTTTGCCATTTTCGCTCAGGCCGGATTTTGCCTTTAAGCGTCAATGAAACATCTAAACGGTGGTAGTCGGGCATGCGCTCCGCATTGCGCTTGGAATAGATGGGAAGGATGTCGCCCCCGCTCTCGAAACGACCCACCGGGAAGGTAACCGGAGAACCAGTGTAATAGATCCAGTTGGCAGAGATAGAAACGCGTTGACTGGTTCTGTGGTTGACCACCACAGAACAGTCGTGGGGATGATCGTAGGGCGACAAGTACCAGTCGCCCTCATTTATGTCGCTCATCTTGCGCTGGGCCTTACTGTAGGTATATCCTACCCATCCGTTCCAGCGACCATAATCAAAGCGGGTTAAAAACTCTGCCCCATAGGCATAGGATCTTCCAAATCGCAACTCCCCTTCCAAATACTCATTTAAAAGCAACTCCGCATAGTCTTTAAAGTCGATGGAGTTTTGCATTTCTTTATAAAAGACTTCAACACTCACATCAAAGGCCCCATTTAGGAAATGGCGAAAAATGCCCGCCGAAACCTGATCAGATATTTGAGGTTTTACATTGGGTGATGAAGGAAACCAAACATCCAAAGGCGTTGTACCGGTAGAGTTACTGGCCAATTGAATGTATTGACGGGTGCGTGCGTAGCTGGCTTTCAAACTTGTTTTGTCGTTAAGCAAATAAGTGGCACCCAGTCGTGGCTCCAAACCCTGATAGGTATTATAAACTTCGCCCTTTTTATGGTTAAAGGTGGCGGTGACTTCATAGTCATCGTCCAATTCATAAGAAGTGCCTTTGCCAATATTTTGAAAGATCGACCAGCGCAAGCCGTACCTGACCGTTAGTCGGGGAGATACCTTTTGCTGGTTCTCAGCATAAAACGCATGCTCCAAAGAATAATTAGCCGGCATCTTTAGTTCATTAAAAATAGAGGAACTACCGGTGCCTTTGGCGTGTCCTGGCAAAATATTGTGATAAATGGTTTGTCCACCAAATGTAAGCTCATTGTTGGCATTAAGGTAGTAATTAAAGTCGGCCTTAAGACTCAAATCCTGCATATCTGCTTTCCACTCAAAACCCTCCACATCTGAGCTCTGGTTGCCCAGCATGTAATCATAGTTGCTGTGAATAAAGGTAATATTGGAAAACAAGCGTGGCGAATAGACATGGTTCCAACGGAAAGTCAGGGTTTTGTTGCCAAAATCCATGCGCGAAAAAGTATTGTCAAAAACATCCCGTCCAAAATACCCACTTACAAAAATCCGGTCGCGGTCGCTAAAGGTGTGATTCAGTTTGGCGTTAAAATCATAAAAGTAGAGTTTGTTATCCTTCACGGCTTCATCTGACGACAGGGGCAGAAACATATCCGCATAGGTGCGTCGACCGGCCAGAATAAAGGTAGTCTTCTCCGACCCCACAGGGCCTTCCAGCGTCAAACGCGAGGAGATGGTACCGATGCCGCCGGTGGCCGAAAGCTTTTTGGAGTTCCCATCCTTCATTCTCACATCCAGCACTGAAGCAAGTCGTCCGCCACTGCGTGCGGGAATGTCGCCTTTGTAAAGGTTGACATCCCTGACTGCATCATTGTTAAAAACGGAGAAAAAACCCATGAGATGACCGGCGTTGTAAACAATGGCCTCGTCGAGCAAAACCAAATTCTGATCGGGATTGCCCCCACGCACACTAAAGC
>DHVH01000071.1 GCA_002412555.1 Marinilabiliaceae bacterium UBA5213
GGCCACTTTAATACCGGCACCTGCCACAATAAAGGAGGCCAGGGTGGAAATATTGAAGGTGTTTTTGCCGTCACCTCCTGTTCCGCATAAATCAACGGTGTTGTAGCCCGAGAGATCTACCGGTTTACGCAACTCCCATAGTCCGTCGCGAAAGCCCGACAGCTCTTCAACGGTGACTGAGCGCATCATAAATACCGATAGAAATGCGACGACTTCTGATTTGGTGTAAACATCATTGGTGATGTTTACCAATACTTCACGTGCCTGTTCGCGGGATAGGGTCTGGTAATCGAACAGGGTTTTTAATATGGGTTGCAACATCTTAGTATAGATTTTTAGTTTTTAGAATATGGATATTAGCCAGGAACTAGCTGTTCAGCCAATTCTGGATCATTTTTTTGCCATGCTCTGTCAAAATGGATTCGGGATGGAATTGCACCCCGCGCACATCGTATTGCGTGTGCCGGATGCCCATGATTTGTCCCTGCTCATCGTTGGCGGTTATTTTAAGGGTGGCGGGCAGGTCTTTTTCATTGACCACCCACGAATGGTAGCGTCCTGCCAAAAAGGTGTCGGGCAGATCCTTGAAAAGCATTTCTTCCCTATCCTTTACCATCACCGGAGTGGCTACTCCATGGTAGACTTTGGAGAGGTTAAGAATGGAGCCGCCAAACACTTCGGCTATGGCCTGGCAACCTAAGCAAACTCCTAAAATGCTGTGTGTGGGCGCCAATTTTTCAATGAGTGACTTCAAAATACCTGCTTCATCAGGGATGCCGGGGCCGGGCGACAACACTATTTTGTCGTAGGCGGCTGCCTGTTCTACAGTGATCTGGTCGTTGCGGAAGACTTCAACCGTCAGGTCAGACAGTTCTTCCAGATAGTGCACCAGATTGTAGGTGAAGGAGTCGTAATTATCGAGGACTAATATTTTCATTTTATATTTGATAAATGGATTATTTTTTTTGTCTTTTATTCTTTCCCAAATAATCGGGAATCATGCATGAATAGGCATTCTTTTTTGGCGTGTTGCTTACCCTTAACACTTTTTTAGTAATAATTCTGGATGCTAGTTTTTAAAAATCTTTGGCCAGTTCAATGGCTTTTTTTAAGGCTCCCAATTTATTGTTGACTTCATTCAATTCATTTTCATCAACGGATTCGGATACTACGCCTGCCCCTGCCTGGTAATATAAGGTGTTGTTTTTACTCAGAAAGGTCCGTATGGCTATGGCCTGGTTGAAACTGCCATCCAAACCGAGCTGACCAATACAGCCGCCATAGTAACCCCTTTGCTGGGGCTCATACTTGTTGATAAGCTCCATGGCTCTGTATTTAGGCGCACCTGAAAGGGTGCCGGCCGGAAAGGTGTCACCCATGACACGTGGTGCTGTGGAATCGGGTTTGAGCTGTCCGTTGACCTCCGAAACCATGTGCAACACATGACTGTAGTACTGAATTTCCTTATAAGTCTTTACTTTGACATGGGTGCAATTACGCCCCAGATCGTTGCGTGCCAGATCTACCAACATCACATGCTCGGCATTTTCTTTGGGGTCGGCTGCCAATTCCTCTGCCAGTTTAAGATCTTTCATATCATCCCCGGTTCTTTTGAAGGTGCCTGCTATGGGATTGATGGTGGCAACGCCTTTGTCAACTACCAACTGGCTCTCGGGTGAAGAACCAAACAAGCGGTAAGAGCCGTAGTCGAAGAAGAAGAGGTAAGGCGAGGGGTTGACATGTCGAAGGGCTCTGTATACATTGAATTCATCGCCTTTGAAGGGCTGTGCAAATTGGCGGGAAAGTACAATCTGGAATACATCTCCTCTAAAGCAATGTTCTTTGCCTTTATTGACCATCTGTTTGTAATCTTCGTTGGTCAGTGATGAGGTTTCTTCGCTGATGGCCGAAAATCTAAAGGAGGGAACTGTTCTGTTTTTGAGGATGTTGAGGAGGGAGTCGGACTGGCTTTTATCGCCCTCCATCAGGTGTTCTACCAAATAGAGCTGGTTGGTGAAGTGGTTAAAAGCGATGACCGAGCGGTAGAGGTGGTAGCGGACATCAGGAATGGCATGCGGTGCGTTGGGATCAATATTCAGTTTCAGGTCTTCAAAATACCGGACCGCATCGTAGGTGGTATAGCCATACAGACCGGAAGCTGAAACCGGGCAGTCGTTTTTTTCGGTCTTCAGGCGCTCAAGGAATTGCTGCATCAGGTCGACCAGTGGTCGACTGGCAGGAAGCTGAGTGGTTTCTATGCTGTTGTCGGGAAAGCGGCAGGTCACCGTTTCATTCTCCACCAAAAAATCAGCCATCGGATCAAAGCAGATGTACGACAGGGAGTTAGTGCTGCCATGATAATCTGAGCTTTCCAGAAGGATGGTGTTGGGGTATAAATCGCGCAAGGTCAGATAGATACTCACCGGCGTTACCACGTCTCCAATATGGGGTGGGATGCGTTGGCATTTTACTTGAATGGGATATGTCTTCATAGATATAATTTTTTATGTTTTGGATTGTTTCTGATTGGGATAAAACAAAAAAGGCTTGTCGGGAGTCCGACAAGCCTTTCTTTTATTTTCTGCTTCGCAACAGAACAAAAGAGCATCGCTTCATCTCCCGTATGTAAGGACTGAAGTGTGCCACCACCAATTGTTATTGCGAATGATTTGTACCATGCTTTTTTCTCTAATTGTCTTGCAATTTTACGTAATGCAATTTTAAATTCCAAGTGTTTTTTTAATCTTTTTTTTAGCACTTTATTTTAAGGCCCACAAATACAGAGATTTACCCTGCTTTTAACAGGTGATAAAAATCAGGTTTTATAAAAGAGGACAATAAGACAACTGATAGTCTTTCTTTCTATGGTAAGAAGGCGTCAAAGACTAAATGGCTTTCAGGCTTAAGTCTAAACTTTTTATATGATGCGTTAACGCCCCAACAGAAATAAAATCTACGCCAGTTTCGGCATACTCACGCAAGGTCTCAAGGGTTATGCCTCCCGATGATTCAGTTTCGTAGGCCCCATTAATGGCTTTTAGGGCTTCACGGGTCGCCTCGGGCGTAAAATTATCCAACATAATTCGATGTATGCCGCCAACGCGTATTACTTCTTTGAGCTCGTCCATGCTGCGGACTTCCACTTCTATTTTCAGGTCTTTTTGGATGCTTTTTAAGTAGGAGTGAACAGCTGCAATGGCTTTCTCAATGCCCCCTGCAAAGTCGATATGGTTATCTTTTAGCATAACCATATCATACAGACCCATGCGGTGATTGACGCCTCCGCCTATGCGCACGGCCTCTTTTTCGAGCAGGCGCATGCCCGGTGTGGTCTTTCTGGTATCCAGTACCTTTGTGTGTAAGCCCTTCAGACGGTCGGCATATTCTCTGGTGCGTGTGGCAATACCACTCATGCGTTGCATCACGTTCAAAACCAAACGTTCCGTTTTAAGTAAAGTCCGGGTTTTTCCTTCCACGGTCAACACGATGTCGCCGGGTTGTACAACAGCGCCATCCTTCAAAAATTGTTCAATTTTTATGTCTGGTTCAACCTCCCTGAATATGGCAATGCCTACTTCAACACCAGCTAATACCCCCGACTCTTTAACCAGTAATTGCGCTTTGCCGGTGGCTGTTTCGGGTATGCAGGCGATGGATGAGTGGTCTCCATCACCTATGTCTTCTTTTAATGCGTTTTCTACAAATGTTTTGAGTAAATCTTTAGTCATCTTGCTTTTCTACTCTTAATTGATGGATGAGCGTCTGATTGCCATTGTTTTTGGTTAAAAAAACCAGTCGGTATTGGCCCCTGTTGTAATTATAGCGACCAATGGCAAAGGTAGCATTTTCTCTTTCGCCCTGATGAATGATCTGGAAAGAGGTGGGCGGATGTTTATCAAAAAAGTCCTTGATCAGAAATTGTGCCTGTTCTTTGCTAAACACGCCCGACTTATCAGGCAATACCATTTCTATTTTGGTATTGAAGTAAGAAGCTAAAGCCGAAGCATCCCCGTTGCGTGTCGCCGCGCTTATGGCGTCAGGCAGCTTGCCTTCGCTTTGTGCCATGCCTGAAGTGATCGACATAGCAACGAAAACACTGGTTAATAGAAATAATTTAAAGGTCTTCATGACTAATTGGTTTAGATACTATTGTAAAATTTATATCCCATGCACTTAACTGTTTCAAAATCAATACTTAATCAGCCTTGGTGTGGCTTGCCTGACTATCAATCTACAAAAACTACACCATAAATTTGGAACGGGTGGCTTATTTTTGTTTTTTGCAGGTTCAAAACATTTATACGAGATGAAGACCTATTTGGTTATGATTGGCCGCACCGATAATGCCTGGCTTAATGCAGGAGTTGATGAATATTATAAACGGATTGGCCGATATGTGCCTTTCGAACCTATTGTTATTCAGGATGTAAAAAGAGGAGCAGCCATGCCTGAAAATGTGCTAAAAGAAAAGGAGGGTGAGCTCATTTTAAAGCAGATTTCAGGAGGAGACATTCTGGTATTGCTGGATGAAAAGGGTAAGCAGATGACTTCCCGCGATTTCGCCGCCTTTTTTCAAAAACAAATGCTGGCAGGCATTCGACGCCTGTTTTTTGTGATTGGAGGTGCCTATGGATTTTCTGATGCCGTATATAAGCGGGCAGACTTTAAAATTAGTCTCTCAAAAATGACTTTTTCGCACCAAATGGTCCGCTTAATTTTTGCAGAACAGTTGTACAGAGCTCATTCTATTTTAAACAATGAGCCTTATCACCATGATTGAGCTGATTAATTTAGCCGCAACAAAAAATGATCAACACCTTTATTTTTCGGGAATGTACTTTTGCATAATTATTGTGAAGGGAAGACTTTTTATTTCTATGTAGTGGCAATAAGAAACACGCTGCATTTGGCGTTTTATTATAAAGACTATATATTACCAGATGTTTAATGTCCAATAATGGTTAAGTCGCTCAAATATTCGATTTTTCAACTGGTTATTTTCCTCGTGCTGTTGGTTGCCGGTTTTGGTACACGCCAGGCTGCCATTAATCAGCCACACCGTGAACTCTCTATCAAAAAAGTGGAGAAAGTCATACAATCTGTGCGGGAAAACATGCAGGGCTTTCTAGATCAAATGCCGGTGGCATCCTATACTTCGCATGAGCGATTGTGGCAAAGTATAGATTCCTTGAGCAAAGGTTCATTGGATTTGCTGGTGTTCCAAGGCTATGAGTTGGTGGCCTGGAACAAGCATCTTTTACCGGTTGATGGCATAAATCCTCAGTATTTTCGTCAAGATTTGGTGCGACTGGAAAACGGCTGGTACCTTACTGCATCCCGACAGGAAGGGGACGTGCTTCTGGTGGCTTTTAGTCTGCTAAAGCAGGAATATTTGTATCAAAACCAATTTTTGCAGAATGGTTTTCCTGAACACTTCGGATTAGAACCGGGCGTGCTGATTAGCAGAGAGTCTTCAGAGGGCAGTTTGGATATTAAGGATGCAGACGGACGCTATCTTTTCAGCTTTATCACCAACACAATCCCTTCGCGGGCGACAACGATGGCACCCTTGAGCAATCTGCTTTTGGTGCTGTCCCTTGTTGTGCTGTGGCTTTGGTTGTATCAATTTCAGCAAGCTCTTTTTCGCAGCCGTTGGGGAAATCTGGTATGGTTGTTTTCTTCTTTTATTTTTAGTCTCTTTTACTATGGATTAATTTGGAAGGCTGGTCCTTTAGCCGTGGGTGATAGTATGCTGTTTTCACCCATGTATTTTGCCATGTCTGAGTTCTTGCCTTCGATGGGGCATTTTCTTCTGTTTGCCTTCTACTTGTTTACCTTGCTTTTCTGGTTCTTTAAGTTCTTCAGGCTACCTCCAATTTTCGATTTTAGCCATTCATCCAAGGTAAGACTATACGTTGCTCTGGTGTTTTTTCTTTTGTTAGCTGCATGGTATCTTATTTTTATTAACCATTTGTTCTACTTATTGGCCAAGCATTCCTCTGGCGGCTTGTTACTTATAAGGGTGATTGATGTGGATGTAGTGGTTGTGGCCCGTTATTTTATTATCATCTTTTTATTGCTGTCCTTCCTGTTTTTGATAGAACGGGTGTGTTTAATGTTTCTGGTGTATTTTAACCGCTGGCGGTTATTTGCAGGAGTGGTTGTTATCGCCTTTTTAAACGGACTGTTATTTGGTGGGGTAGGTATTGGTGATAGTGACTGGGCCTTTCTTTTTTTTGTGGCCATTGGTGGTCTTTTGGTATTCTCAGGACGGGATTTGCATTCAGGCTTGCCCTACAGCACGTTTTTATGGGTGGCCGCTTTTTTTGCCATTTATGTGGGCATGGTCATGATGGACATGACCATTAGAAAAGAGGAGTCCAACCGCGAGTTGCTCATTGAAAATTTGTCGTTTCAATTGATGCGCGACGAAGATCCGTTGGCGGAAATATACCTTTCTGAAATTGAAAAGCAACTCTCCAATGATGTCACGCTCATGCGTTTATTGGCTCAGCCGGAGATCGATGCGGATGTTATTCGTAATCATCTGGTTAAGTTTTATTTTTATGGCTATTGGGGACGATTTGATTTGCAGTTAATACCCTGCTGGCCGCAGGGTAATTTGTACATAGAGGAGAGTCAGGAAGTGAAAAACTGCTACAGCTATTTTTTCGAAATGCTCGACACCTATGGTTATGCCATCCATGGAAGCGATCATTTTCACTATCTGGATAATCAAAATGGACGGGTTTCTTATTTTGGCATTTTTCGATTTTTCCCCAGCGACCCGAAACGGGAGACGTCCCTTTTTATTGAGTTGAATTCTAAACCTTTCTTCGAAGGTTTAGGCTATCCCGAATTGCTGGTCAGCGACCGCGACAGGGCACGCATGCGCCTGCTCGAAGAGTATTCCCATGCCAAGTATCTTAACGGACGACTGGTTAAGCGATCGGGTGATTACCATTACAAAAATGAGTCACACTACTATCAACCGGTATTGAATAGTAAGGTTTTCTTTAAAGAGGGACAGCATTCCCATTTGGTATATCAACCTGAACCCAATGTAGCGGTTGTATTAAGTCGGCAGGACTATATCTTGTCCGAAGTTTTAATGGCTTTTTCGTTGCTCTTCCTATTCTTTTTTTTGATAGGAGGCATTCTTATATTGTTGATGAAGTGGCGTTCAGCCGGCTTCTCCTTTAATGTGTCCATTCAAAAACGCATTCAGGTGGTGTTTGTGCTTTTGCTATTGGTGATGTTGGTTATTGTGGCTATCGGAACCGTTTATTATACGGTGCAGCAGTTTGAAAGAAAGCATCTTGAATTATTGGAAAACAAGGTACAGTCCATAATGCTGGAACTGGAGTATAAAATTGGCCTGGACGGTCCTGTTACCGCCAGTCCGGATGAGTACCTCAATTATCAGCTTCAGATGATTTCCAATGTGTTTTATAGTGATATCAACCTCTATGGTGTGGACGGCATGTTGCGGGGTTCTTCGCGGCCTGAGTTGTTCCGGAATGGTTTAGCAGGGGTTCAAATGAATCCGAGGGCTTATTATAAACTGGCATATACGGATGCTGTACGGCATCTCGACGAAGAAAAAATAGGAGATTTGAGTTATATTTCTTTCTATGTGCCTTTGCTCGATAGTGATAACCGGCTATCTGGCTTTGTTAACCTGCCCTATTTTGTAGGCAACAATGAATTGCGGGATGAGATTTCTTCTGTTATTGTTACGGTGGTCAACTTTTATCTGATTTTCACCTTCTTCGTAATTAGTTTGGCGGTCTTCCTGGCGAGGCAAATTACGCGTCCCCTACTCTTGTTACAAAGCAAAATTTCGCAGATTAAGCTTGATCGCTTCAATGATAAGATTGATTACAAGGGAGAAGATGAAATTGGCGGGTTGGTGGCTGAATACAACCGAATGGTGGATGAACTGGCCATCAGTGCCGGAAAATTGGCTAAGACCGAACGTGAACTGGCGTGGCGTGAGATGGCCAAACAAATTGCGCACGAAATAAAGAATCCTTTGACGCCCATGAAACTAAACATCCAGCTTTTACAAAGGGCCTGGAACGACAAAGTTGAGGATTTCGATAGTTATATGAATCGGGTTACGGGCACTTTAATAGAACAAATCAATAGTCTCTCAACCATCGCGTCGGAATTTAGCAAATTTGCTCAAATGCCTAGTACTAAATCAGAAGTGGTGAATTTGATGGATAAGATCGAGAGTTGCAGAACTTTGTTCAGCGATTCGGGCTCTGTGCCCATTCGATTGATCAATGAGGCAGGAGGACGGGTAATGGTCAAAGCCGATGGCGAGCAGCTCATAGGCGTATTCAATAACCTGATTAAAAATGCCATTCAATCCATACCTTCCTCACGTGATGGATTGGTAGATATTACCGTTCGGCGGATAGATAATAAGATTGTAGTGGCCATTAAAGACAATGGCAAAGGCGTTCCAGATGCTATTCGGAATGATTTGTTTGTGCCGAGCTTTACCACTAAGACAGGTGGCATGGGATTGGGACTGGCTATATCACGACGGGTGGTTGAAAACGCCGGCGGCCGCATTTGGTTTGAGACGGAAGATGGTTTTGGGTCTGTGTTTTATGTAGAACTGCCAGCTGTTGTTTCAGAGTCATCGTCTTTAACGTAGTGGACTACAGTCGTTTCTGCCCATTTATCGGCCAGCCGATAACCTTTGGTCATGAAATACCAAATATCAATGATGTTCAGAATGGGAATAATCGTTACCAAGCCTCTGATAATGGACTTTTCGGGATACTTGGTTAAGGACGTTTTTTGGGGCAGTGCAATGACTTTTATATGCATGAGATGCTTGCCAAAACTTTGCCCATTCAAAAAGGGCATGGAATCACGCGTCAGGTGATAAATAATGCCAATCATCCAACCAACGCGCGGGAAAAAGCATAAACCTATAACAATAATGATATCAATGAGCGCTGCTATAATGCGCTCGGTGAAGGGGGCAGTTGCTGCTTCGGTAAGCCTGGTGGTTGACATAAATTAATTTCGGTTATTATTGAGGCTGCTAAGATATGTCTTCCATGTTAATTATCCCATTTAGGATGGCATAAACTGTAAGACCGGAAACACTCTTGATATCCAATTTTCGGGTAATGTTCTTTCGGTGAGAAATAACTGTATGTGTGCTGATAAACAGAGCTGCAGCCATTTCTTTATTGGTTTGGCCCAATGCCACATGTTTGAGAATTAATTTTTCGCGGGGCGTTAACTCCTCAGACTCTTCAATGTTTTTATGCTCGCTGACCGCCTTAATCGTGTTGGAAATTTTGTCAGTCAGGCTCACTTTTGAATCATAAATAGATAGTTGATTGTCAGGCGCTCCCTGAGGAAGTATGGTATTGATGATGTGAAGCACGTGACAAGTGTCTGGCAGTTGCTTGCTTAACGTTTTATCATTTGATGAGGTGGCTATACTTGAATTGATGATGAGCAAATCGGGTTGGAAATGATGAATAACTTCTTCAATTCCCAGGTGAGAACCCAGAAATTCAATTTCCCCGACCTCTGGAAATTGCCTTAATATGTGTGTCAGTCCCTTCCTTAAAAGATAGGATTGCTCTGCTACTAAGATTCTAACCATGAGCGGTTGCTTATTGTTTCGATGTTTTGCTTTTCAGTTCTTTCTCCATTTGCCTGGCCTTAGGTATCAACACATTTTCTTCAAGCAAGGTATGGTCTTTCAAATCATTGCCCAGTCGGTTGATCTCCAAAAGCAAATTGGTAAATTGACAATTGTTGGAGGGAGGCGGTAAATGCTTAAGCAAGATGCTTTGCAAGTCAAATATTTTTTCTTCCAAATCGCTGTGATGATCCAGGTATTTGTCTATTGAATATTCTTCATACCGCTGGTTGAAAGTTGCGCGCTCCATTTTTCCCGAGAGCGTTTTGGACAAGGCCAGGATGTATGGGAAGGTGTTGTTTTCTTCATCTTCAATGTGGGCGGTGAACTCCCGTATGTATTCCCTGAAAAAATTAACCATTAGGTGGGCTGACTGGTCGGGCAGACCAGCCAGTTGTTCTAAGTCCTCTATCTCTTTTTCTATGCGGGGAATTTGGTAGTGCAAATAGCAATGGTGTGTATGGTGCAGGTAGTTGACCAGCCATTCTGCCTTGCCTTGCATTAACTGCTCCTGCGGAAAATTCTCCCGTTCATTGAACCATTGTACCAACTGCAAAAAGAATTCTACATGGATACCGTTCTCTTCACAGATGGTCTGAACCGATTTGTCTTTGAACCCAAAAGGTATTTGAAGTCGCTGTATTACAGCTAGTACTTCAAAATTAAGATGTACCAAATCGGCCATCTTCATATTGGCATGTATCCTCATAATCATCCTTATTTAGAATGTGTAAAAATAAGAAAAATTAGTGATATAACGGCTATTTTTTACGCATGAAAATGTTAATGGGCACGCCTGATAAATCCCATTTAGCTCTGATTTTATTCTCTAAGAAGCGCTTGTATGGCTCTTTGACATACTGCGGCAGGTTGCAAAAGAACGCAATCGAAGGCGGATTGGAGGGCAATTGCGTAACGAATTTAATTTTTATGTATTTCCCTTTATTGGCTGGTGGTGGAATGCTTGCAATGAGGGGTAGTATGAATTCGTTCAACTGGGAAGTCGAAATACGACGGGTGCGGTTTTCGTTCACACGCACGGCTTCTTCCAGAGCTTTGAAAAGGCGCTGTTTGGTCAAGGCCGAGGTGAAAATGATGGGATAATCAACGTAGGGCGCCGTTTTTTCTCTAATGTCTGCTTCAAAGGTTTTGGTGGTGTTGTTGTCTTTCTCAACCAAATCCCATTTGTTCACAACAACTACGATGCCTTTTCGGTTGCGCTCTATGAGTCCGAATATCTTTTGATCCTGACCTTCAAAACCGCGGACGGCGTCTATCATCAGGATGCAAACATCGGAGTTTTCAATGGCCCGCACGGCACGCATCACTGAATAGAACTCAAGGTTTTCATGTACCTTGGTTTTTTTTCTGATACCCGCGGTATCCACCAGTAAAAAATCGTGTCCAAACTTATTGAATCGCGTATAAATGCTGTCGCGTGTTGTGCCCGATACCGGCGTTACAATGTTACGATCCTCACCCGTCAGGGCATTGACCAAGGATGATTTTCCTGCATTGGGACGGCCAACAATGGCGATACGGGGCAATTGCAGTTCTTCCTCTTCCAGCGATACGGTGGTCTTTTCGGGTAATACTTTGACCAGGGCATCCAGTAAATCACCGGTGCCTGAACCATTGATGGAGGAGATGCTGAAAAGATCGCCCAGCCCCAGCGAATAGAAATAGGCAGATTCCGGCTCCCGGTCGTGGGTGTCGACTTTGTTGACAACAACAATGGCTTTCTTTTTGGATCTTCTGATGACTTCGGCCACCATTTCATCGTAATCGGTTACTCCGGTGGTAACATCTACCACAAACAAAAGAATGTCCGCTTCATCAATGGCAATCATCACCTGCTCGCGGATGGCCTCTTCAAAAACATCTTCTGAATTGATGGCATAACCTCCGGTATCGATGACCGAAAAGTCAATCCCATTCCAATGTGCTTTTCCATACAAGCGGTCGCGGGTTACCCCGCTTACTTCATCCACAATAGCGTGGCGCTGACCCGTAAGACGATTAAACAGTGTAGATTTTCCAACATTCGGACGTCCTACGATTGCGACTATATTTCCCATTTTGTTCTTAAATTTCTAATTGAAAGTTTGTTGCTGTAAATGCTTACTGGCGATTGCCAGTGACCTTGTTATTGATCGTATCCAAAGTTCTTTAAAAAGTTGTCCTGGTCGCGCCAGTCCTTGGATACTTTTACGAAAAGTTGTAAAAACACTTTTTTGGCCACAAAGGTTTCGATGTCCCGTCGGGCCTCAGTGCCCAGTTTTTTGAGCGCCTTGCCCTGGTGTCCGATGATGATGCCCTTTTGTGATTCACGAGCCACATGGATAACGGCATGTATATCAACACGACTACCCTTGTCTTTGAACTCTTCAACGACCACTTCAACCGAATAAGGAATCTCTTTCTGGTAAAAGCGCAATATTTTTTCCCGGATGATCTCTGAGACGAAAAACCGCTCTGATTTGTCGGTTAAGGCGTCCTTGTCGAAAAACGGCGGTGATTCAGGAATGAGTTCAATGATACGCTTATATAAATTGTCTACATTGAATTTACGCAGCGCTGATATGGGGAAGATCTCGGCTGCTGGCAGTAACTCATGCCAGGTGGCCACCAATTTCTCCAGCTGTTCCTGTTCGGTTAAATCTACCTTGTTAAGGGCCACAAGTACCGGCACCTTGGCATTTTTGACCTCATTAATAAAGAATTCATTTTTCACGGCAGTTTCCACCGTGTCTGTTATATATAAAATAACATCGGCATCTACCAACGCCGATTTACTGTACTTCAGCATGGACTCCTGAAGCTTATAGTTGGGCTCCAGTACGCCGGGGGTGTCAGAAAAGATGATTTGGTACTCTTCTTTATTAACGATACCCAGTATTTTGTGACGGGTGGTTTGTGCTTTGGCGGTAATAATGGACAAGCGCTCACCTACCAATAAATTCATTAGGGTAGATTTGCCAACATTGGGGTTGCCTACTATACTAACAAAGCCTGATTTATGATTCATGAAATACTGTTTTCTATTATAAGGATGATTATGCAGGCTTCAAACTGAAGCAAATGCGGCACAAAGGTACTATAAATGATGATAAATTGGGAACTTTTGATATAAAGTTGTGTCCTGTTTTACGGTTTATTGGCTATGATAATCAGTCGATTTACATTTTTTAATACTCTTGAATGCTGAAAACATTTGGAAACAGAAAAAAATAGCATTTATTTTGCACCCGCTTTCCGAACGAGGAAGAGTCGATTAATAAAGGAATGTCAGAGTATATTTCGAAATTAAAAAGGGTCAATTCACTGATAAAAATTATTTCGAAAATAATGCGAATTGATTTGGAGGTTTCAAAAGCAGTATATATCTTTGCAACCTCTTGCGAAAAAAATGTTTTGAGCAATGAGAAATAAGCGGTTTCAAAGCCGTTTACAATCAAGAATACAGAAAGAAAAAGTTCTTTGAAAATATTGATGCAATACCAAAAAAATAAAGGTAGAATTAAAAACAAGGCAACATCCCTGAGAAATTGGAT